>CAOJLW010000183.1 GCA_948438565.1 uncultured Lachnospiraceae bacterium
CATGAGAGTCTAGCCGGGATTGTAGCGGGCAGAATCCGGGAAATGTACGGCCGCCCAGTATTTGTATTGACGGATGTGGAAGGGGGCGTAAAAGGCTCGGGGCGTTCGATTGAGGCTTATTCTATGTACGAAGAGATGTGTAAATGCCAGGAGCTGTTTACGAAATTTGGCGGGCATCCAATGGCTGCCGGCCTTTCGATGCCAAAGGAAAATATGGAAGCGTTTCAGGAGCGGCTCAATACGAACGCATCCTTGTCAGACGAGGATTTTATCGCCAAAATTCTGATTGACGTGCCGATGCCGCTTTCGTATGCGACCGTACGCCTGATAGAAGAGCTTAAGCTGTTAGAGCCGTTTGGAAAAGGCAATCAAAAGCCGGTTTTTGCAGATAAAAATATCCGCATCCAGGAACGGCGTGTAGTTGGAAAAAATCAAAATGTGGTCAAGCTGACGTTACAGGATAGAACGGGGCGGTGTTATCCTGCAGTTTATTTTGGGACTGCGGATACGGCCGTTTTATTTCCAGGCAAAGGGGAAGTCATATCCATTGTGTATCATCCGGAAATCAATTGCTATATGGGCAGGGAATCGATACAGTTTGTGATTTCCAGCTATTGCCTGCAATCTTAAGCGTCCATGAATTAAATCTTAAGTTTTTATGATTCCTTTGACAAAGCCGGGGATTTATGCAAAAATAAATGCGTGTTAGCGAGAGGAGGATTTTATCATGATCAAAAAAAGATGGATGCGTTTTCTTAGCATTTGTATGGCTTTCACAATGATTATGGGATCTGCCGTAAACGTTGTCGCGGCAGCGCCGGAAGAACCGGTTGACGCGGTGACGTCAGGCAATGCGTCGGGTGATAAAGATGAGCCGGAGAGCGCTCCGACCATGGGGACAACCAGTCCGGATACGCCTGCCCAGTCGCCTTCCGGAAAAGATCCGTTGGACGAACAGGAAAATATATCCAATCCAGGCGTATCGTCCGACCAGGAGACGCCTTCCGGTTCCGGAGAGTCGTCCGGTCAGGAGACGCCAGGCAGCCAAGGCACGGACAATACCCCTCCGGCGTCTGACAAACAGCCGGATAAACCGACGCCAGTTCCGGAAGAACCCAATACGGAAAAGCAGGAGACGGAGCAAAAGGATATTTCCGGCAAAATTACCGTAGATGAGGACGTGTCCGGCAAGATCACGGTGGAAGAAGATAAAAATGACGATCAGGTTGAAATTAAAAAAAGTGATAAGCCATATCTGGCGTTAGGCGCGGATCTTTCGGCGGAGCAGCAGGCGACCGTACTGGGTCTTATGGGAATTGACGGCAGTAAGCTTGCGGATTACAATGTGGTCTATGTCAATAATTCCGAAGAGCATCAGTATTTGGATTCTTACATTGATAGCAGCAAAATCGGTTCTCGTTCCTTGTCCTCTATTGTTATCGTAGAGCGCGGAGATGGCAATGGAATTAATATATCCACAAACAATATCTCCTATTGTACGGTGGGGATGTACAAAAATGCCCTGGCCACCGCAGGCATTGCCAATGCGGATATTATCGTAGCGGCTCCATTTGCCATTTCTGGGACAGCCGCATTGGTGGGAGTCTTTAAGGCATACGAGCAGATGACTGGAGATACGATTGACGAGGAAAATATCGACGCCGCTTTGCACGAACTTGTCGTGACCGGATCGTTGGAGGCTTCCGGCGGCAGCGCAGATGAAGTGGAAGGGATGATTGCCTATGTCAAACAGGCGGTAGTTGAGCATGACCTGTCGGATGAAACGGAGATCCGAAAAGTTTTGGCAGAGGCCTGTGATAAATTTGACATTACCCTCAACGAAGAAGAGATAGGGGAAGTGGTCAAATTGATGCAGAAAATCAGCGATCTGGATTTGGATTTGGATAAGCTGTTAAATTCCGCGCAGTCTATTTATGATAAAATCATGAATGCGGACAGCGGTTTTTGGGCAAAGCTCAAAGAACTGTTGATGACGATCATCAATAAGATCAAAGAATTATTTTAATTCGAGCGCTATATAAGAGAGAAAAGCCGGGGCATATCGCCCCGGTTTTTTTATGTGGCTGGAAACTGTTTGGCGCTTTTTCGGAAAAAACGCCAGAGATTAACCAGTATCGACCCTAACGCCATCAGGCTGCCGCCCGTTAATACAGCCAATAAAATCAGGCTTGGCAGATTTCGAAAATCCGGTTCGCTTATGTAGCAGGGATTGATTTTGGAACGAATGCCGTCTTGGGTCCAGGATAAATCGTCGGCCAATTGGGTAAGCAATGCGTCGTATGCGTCATCCGAGCCAAGGATTTTCCCGTGTATAGAGGTTTCCTCTATCTGAGCAAGGCCATTTTGACAGGTGTCTGGATGAAGCAGCACGATGTAAGCTTTCCTGCGCTCTGCATCCTGACAATAATAAAAATATCCGGTGGCACGATTGTGACGCGTCTGCGTATATCCGGTAAATTTTAAATGATGCAACGTAACGGTAATATACGCGTCGCCTTTTTTGTATAGCGTTTCGATATCGGAAAGCCTGGACAATGCAGTGGGGCGCAAAGTGGAGGTGATTGGAAAAGAACAGAACAGGATAACGTTAAACAGGAGATAAAGGGCAGGAGGGATCAGATGCCTAAACGGACGTTTATGGGCAGACGAAGCGTCTGGCGTATGTATGCTGTTGTTATTTTGAATTGGATTCATAGCGTATACTCCTAAGTTAAATTTCATGTCAGAGAATCAAAGTTAGTATAGGAGATTGCCGGAGGCTTGTCAATAGAAGAGGCCATAGGCGCTCCCTGCCCTTTTCGGACGAAAAAGGATTGTACTTCCGCAAAAATATGCGTATAATAGGTAAACGATAGGAACACTGCCACACAGGAGAAAGAAAATGGAAGCATACAGTGGATTTGCAGAAGTATACGATATGTTTATGGACAATGTACCTTATGAAGCATGGAGCGCCTATCTGGTTCGTACGCTGCGTCAATACGGCATTATGGACGGCCTGGTTTTGGACTTGGGCTGCGGGACAGGACAGGTGACCCGTCTATTGGCAAAAGCAGGCTATGATATGCTTGGCGTGGATATTTCAGAAGAGATGCTTGGCGTCGCATTGGCGCAGGAAGGATCCGGATCGCAGATCCTGTATTTAAATCAGGATATGCGCGAGTTGGAATTATACGGCACGGTTAAAGCGGTGGTCAGTATCTGTGATTCTATGAATTATATGACAGATGAGTCGGATTTGCTGTCTGTTTTTCGGCTGGTCAATAATTATCTGGATCCGGGCGGCATTTTTATTTTTGATTTGAACACCGTATATAAATACCGGGAGATTCTGGGGGAATCGACGATCTGTGAAAATCGAGAAGAGGGGAGTTTTATCTGGGAAAATGATTTTGATGAAGAACAAAAGCTCCATAGATACAATCTGACTTTTTTTGTAAAAGAAGAGGACGGAAGATATCGGAAATATGAAGAGGAACATATCCAGCGGGGATATTCGCTGGAGCGAATCCATGAACTGATGATAGAGTCGGGCATGGAATGGGTTGCCTGTTATGAGGCGTTTTCAAAGGACGCGCCACGGAAAGAAAGTGCGCGTGTCTGTATCGTTGCCAGAGAGTGTACGAAATGAAAGGATGGGTAGAACAATGTCAGATTATATCGTGAGAGCAATGGCGGCCAACGGCCAAATCCGCGCGTTTGCGGTTACGTCTAAGGAGCTTGTAGAGGAGGCGCGGAACCGTCATAATACCAGTCCAGTGATGACGGCTGCGTTAGGCAGACTGTTATCCGGCGCCGTGATGATGGGTGCGATGATGAAAGGAGAAAAAGATCTTTTAACCGTGCAGATCCAATGCGGCGGTCCGGCAAAAGCGTTGACCGTTACGGCGGATGCCAAAGGAAACGTCAAAGGCTACCCGGCGGAGCCGGATGTGGCGCTGCCGCCAAATGCGAAAGGGAAGCTGGATGTGGGGGGCGCGCTTGGCCTTGGCGTGATGAGCGTGATTAAAGATATTGGCATGAAGGAACCCTATGTAGGGCAGATAGCTTTGCAGACCGGAGAGATAGCAGACGACCTGACCTATTATTTTGCCACTTCCGAACAGGTTGCTTCGTCCGTTGGATTGGGCGTTTTAATGAACCGGGATAATACGGTTCGGCAGGCAGGCGGCTTTATTATTCAGCTTATGCCGTTTACGGCGGAAGAGACTATTCGCAAGTTAGAAGAGCGGATTGCAAGGCTTGAGAGCATTACGACGCTTTTGGAAAAAGGAGGCGCGCCAGAAATGCTGTTGCAGGAGGTATTGGGGGATATTCCGTTTGAGGTCATGGACACGCTGCCGGCCAGGTTTTATTGCGGTTGCTCGAAAGAGAAGATTTCCGGGGCTTTGGCTACGATTGGAAAACAGGATCTGGATGAAATGATTGCGGATGGAGAAACTATTGAAGTGAAATGTCATTTTTGCAATACCGGTTATACGTTTCATACGGAAGAATTAAAGGAGATGCAGGCATGAAGGACGGATATATCAAAGTAGCCGCTATTACGCCCGATGTCCGGGTGGCGGATACAAAATACAATACAGAACGTATTTGTGAAAAAATCGGGGAGTGCAGCGCAAATGGGGTAAAAATACAGGTGTTTCCGGAGCTTTGCATTACCGGCTATACGTGCGGCGATCTGTTTTTGCAGGATCAGTTGTTGTCGGGCGCTATGGAAGGACTGCGGGAAATTGTAAATTGTACGGCTGGGGTTGACGCCATTGTATTTGTAGGCTTGCCTTTTGGCCATAAGGGGAAACTGTATAATGTGGCAACAGCCATTTGTGACGGCAGAGTTTTGGGGATTGTCCCCAAAACATTTCTGCCCAACCATAATGAGTTTTATGAAGCGCGCTATTTTGTAAGCGGTATGGAGGATACGGAACTGACTGAGATTTGCGGCGGTCAGGCGCCGATTGGGGTCAATCAGCTATTTGTCTGCGAGTCGGTGAAGGGTCTGGCCATTGCGGCAGAGATCTGTGAGG
>CAOJLW010000184.1 GCA_948438565.1 uncultured Lachnospiraceae bacterium
CTAAAACTGTGGCAACGCCATCTTTTACCACAGAATATTGCAGCGTACCGTCATTCATCAACATAGCCGTCAATGTCGTCCGGCCATCCGGAGAGACAACGCTCCAATCCTGTTCGACTGCCACTTCGCCTATCTGTATGGTCTTGGCAGTTGTCCTTGTCACGCCGTTCACCGTAGCCTCTGCCGTAATTTGCACAACGCCTACCGATTTTCCCGTCACCACGCCGTTTTCATCCACCGTCGCAACGTCTTCATCGCTGCTTGTATAAGCGACGCGCTCAAATTCGGTAAAAGAAACCGTCTGATCCGCATTGTAACCTACAATCGACAACGCCGCTTCTTCGCCTACCCCGATCTGATCGGCTCCCGTAAGGCTCAGAGTATGAAATGCATCCGCATCCATAGTAAAGGATACCGGATTCCCGTCAATCTTTAAATCAGAAAACGTCACGTCTGTTGCCGTGCTTCCACTACCATTTCCCGCTCCAATGGCAATATAAATATCCGAAGGGTTGACCAGTCCCTGCCCTTTATCCACATACGCGTAGTTTCCCTCAATAATCTGCCTCCAATCCGCAGAATTCTCACTATATTCTTCTGCATAATATCCGGTAATCCTTCCGTTATTTTTTTGCAGTCTCAAATAAAATTCATTTCCAATATCCGCAGCGCCCGTATAATACTCCGCAGGATTTCCATTCTGCATCACGCCCATCAGCATATTCGTGCCATATCTTCCACCCAAATAGCCATGATACCTGCGCACAACTCCCACGACATTCTCTAAGTTCTTTCCGCTCGCAATCATCAGAAACGCTCCCTGATAATTCACTGCAAAATTGCCGTTTACCTTTACCGTAAAATTATAATCCGTATTATTTGGAAGCTTTTTATACAGCACATTTTGCATCGTTTCCCCGCCTATTGTGCCTTGTTCTGTCCGAATTGTAATGCTTCCGTCCGCATTTACCGACAGATTGTCGTTTTGGTTTTCCACCTCCCACGCAGCGTCCAAAACCAAACCGCCGTCTGCCGCTTCTTTTTCCAAGCTGACCGTATCCGCTGCCTTTACGGGCATAGACGTCCCAAACGCCATCTGTGCGGACAATATTAATGCCAATGCCGTACGTAACCCTTTGTGAAACCATAGATGTTTTTTTGCCATATTTCATCCTCCTTTTGATCCGTTTTGCATCCATTTGACTTTTTTCAAATAGCGTTTCAAATTGGGGTATATTCTATGTCATTGTATCATCCGCTTTTTGTACAGTCTCTATAATTTTCTTCTACTTTTCTTCGTTTTTCCATGCAATATATATAAATATATTTTGCATGGAAAAAATTAGTATATATTTTTATTTCATATTATAAAAAAATATGCTCGATCCTTAAATATGCCTATCTGTCTGATGGGCAAAATAATCAGCGACATAAACATACCCTCAGTGAACAAAATATGTATGCCTTTGTCCACTGAGGGCAGCTATGCTCCCTATAGCATACGATCCATTGATTTTAAAAACCCGTTTCCGGATTGTAGGTATGCCATTCATTTACGAGATTATAACAATCATATTCTTTATACCACGCCTTATACGCATCCTGATTTGCTTCTGGTACATATACATTACAGAAAATAGGAAGCTCTGCCAATCCCGCAGCAGATTTCGGACTGACGATCTTCGGCGGGACGCTGCCTGTAAAATATACGTTATTGGCACGAATTGCGTTAAACCCAGGCACTGTCACATGCTTTAAACCGCTCGGATAAATCAACTTCTCCACCCGCTCCTCTGTATCCGTATCACAATTGACCAGACTGATATCCGGCGTCAGCCTCTCCACCAGCTCAGATATCCGCACTTCCCCTTTTTCATCCGGAATAGCGATAGCAAGACTCTTATCCGACTTCTTATAAATACACTGTCCGTCCCGTGCGTATACCGGATTATCTTCCGATATGGTAACATCCTTGATTTTGATGTTCTCCCGCAAAGAACGCAAATTAAACGACGCTTTTTCAATTTGAGCAACGGAGGTCGAGATATGGATTACCGGAGACGTCGCACTGCTGAACGCATAGGATGTAATCTTTTTTACCCCGTTCGGAATGGCAAGGTCTTTGCCCGTCGCCGCCGCAAAAACTAAAGCCCTGTCTTTTTTGCGGATCAGGCAGTCGGCCTGAACCTGGAATGCTTTGTTCTTTTTGGATAATTTGATATTTTTTAAGGATGGACAACCCCATAACGCAGAATTGTCAAACGATGTCATCTGTTCCGGCAAAACGATGGTTTTTAATTTGTCGCATCCGTAAAAGGTATATCTTCCAATTGTCTTTACCTTCTTGGGAAGCTTAATCGTTGTGACCGAATTCAGACCGCTGAAGGCAGCCTCGTCGATGACTTCTACTGTATCCGGAATCCGAATGGATTTCATAGTTGATACCGCAGTAACGCCGCTGCCGTCCCAATCATGCCATGGTTCAATATATGTGCCGAACAACGTAGTATACGCTTCGTCATTATCCCCTGTTCCATGATCCGGACATCCCAGTCTGGTAACCTTTTTACCATGGATGGTCTTTGGAATAGAAAGAGATCTGCCTTTCTTCCCCTTAATCTTAATTTTATAAATCCAGGCTTCTTTTCCGTTTTTGGAAGGATGGGCATAGAATGTAAACGCCCCGTTCGTCTTTACTTCCAATTTACTTTTATTCCATGCGTTTGTTTTGGTTGCGGCCTTCATATCTGAAGCAGTGATAAGCAGCATTGTAAACAATACGGCACAAAATACAGTCATCCATTTTTTTGTCATAATGTTTTCCTCCTTTTCCCCAATACTTGTCACTACACGCGTCTTGAATCCGTCAACCCTCCTCTCTTAAGTAAATTTAGAAGCCGATTATAACATACCAAAAACACTGAATACAATAGCATAAAGTGATTTTTGTCGAAAAATTTTTCATAAAAAAATCATTTGACAGAATTTACCAATTTTCTTTCCATACGCCGCATACCAAGCAAAACGTTGACAATTGATCCGGCAAAAAATATAATGTCATTAGTTACCCTCAGTGGACAAACCTGATATCCATACAACGCAAAGGAGCGATTCCAAACCTATGAAACGCCAAACCGCCCACCTCGGAATGTTTTTATCCCTGGCCTTAATCTTAAGCTACATAGAATCCCTAATCCCATTCCACTTTGGAATCCCTGGCGCCAAGCTCGGCCTGACCAACCTGTGCGTCGTCGTCATGCTTTACTGCGTCGGAACCAAAGAAGCGTTTTTCATATCCGTTTTACGAATCATACTGACCGGATTTTTATTCGGAAACCCGTTTAGCATCCTCTACGGCCTTTCCGGCGGCGTTTTGAGCTTTGCCGCCATGCTCCTTTGCAAACGCGCGCAAAAATTAAACGCCGTCTCCGTTAGTGTCGCAGGCGGCGTTTTCCATAACATTGGCCAGCTTATGATCGCATCGGCCATCGTTGAAAACTACAATTTATTTTTTTATCTTCCGGCGCTGTTACTGGCCGGATTTGTCACCGGTTTTCTGATTGGCGTTCTGGCGCAGGAATTGATACGAAGGTTAAACGGCCGTCTCACATAAGCCTGTGCCAATCCGGTTTTACGCCTTTTGTACTACCTCGCCCTGACGTTTGTAGATGGAATCCGCAGGAATGACGCCGCGTACCATAGACAACGGATAAATATTCGTATGTCTGCCGATCACGCTCCCGGGATTTAGCACGGAATTACATCCGACCTCCACATAATCGCCCAGCATTGCGCCAAATTTTTTGAGTCCGGTCGGGATCTCTTCTCCTTTGTCTTTCACTGCCACGAGAGTTTTGTCCGACTTGACGTTTGAAGTGATGGAACCCGCGCCCATATGCGCCTTATACCCCAAAATGGAATCCCCGACATAATTGTAGTGCGGAACCTGCACGCCGTTAAACAGGATGACATTTTTAAGCTCCGTTGAATTGCCCACCACGCAGCCTTTGCCCACAATCGCGCTCCCACGGATAAAGGCGCAGTGCCGGATTTCCGCTTCTTCATCGATAATCAAAGGCCCGTTTAAACTCGCTGTCGGCGCAACCTTTGCATTTTTTGCCACCCAGATATCGTCTCCTCTTTTCTCATAGAGATCCGGATCTAAGGACGCGCCCAGGGTACGGATAAAATCACGGATGCCTGCCAATGCTTCCCACGGATAATTTACCTGTTCTAAAAGCTCCGCTGCTATCGTCTGGTTTAAATCATACATAGCCGTTACTTTGCACTGTTCCATATCAATCTCCTTTTTTTGTTGCTGCATTGTTTTGTTTATAATATTTTGCTGCTTTCTCAAAGCTTCCCCGCAAAAGATATTGGTTATTCAGGTTTAAAACGCCGCTTGTGCGGCTTTTAATAAAATTGGTCAGCTTTTCCATATATTCATCCGGCGTGATGCTGCCCTGCGCCACATAAGTCAATCCCTTTTCCCAGCTTGCCGTCAGATCCGGATTTAACAGGGATTTAATGGACGCAAAAACCACATCGTAAATCATCTCGCCCATCAACGTAGGGGTAATGACCTGCGTCTTTTTATTTAAAGCTAGATATTTGTTGGCCGCCAGCTTTTTTAAAATTTCGGCGCGGGTCGCGCTGGTGCCGATTCCGCTTCCCTTGATCTGCGCCCGCAGCTCTTCATCTTCAATCAACTGCCCGGCGTTTTCCATAGCCAGAATCATAGAACCGGAATTGTAACGTTTGGGCGGCGACGTTTCGCCTTCTTTGATTTCATACCCTTCCACCGTCAGCTCCTGATTTTTTTTGAGCGCCAAAATGCGCGCCAATAGCGTTTCATCACAGGCTTCTTCTGATTTTACGGCCGACTTCTTGGTCTGAAACGAATACTCCATCACTTTTAAGTATCCGACGTCTGTTAAAATCTTAAAATTCGCTAGAAACAGCTCTTTTTGCTTCTCATCTCCTGCATGAGCCACAGAAACCGCAGTCGTCAGGCTAATCTTT
>CAOJLW010000185.1 GCA_948438565.1 uncultured Lachnospiraceae bacterium
TGATGAACCTCGGGATTCTGATGGTGCAGGGACTGGTAAACAGTTTTGGCGCAGTTGTGATGGCCGCGTTTGCAGCCGCGGTTAAAATTGACGCGTTTGCCTATATGCCGGTACAGGATTTTGGCAACGCATTTTCAACGTTTATTGCCCAAAATTATGGGGCAAGGCAAACAGAGCGTATTCGCAGCGGTTTAAAAGGCGCGGTGTGTGCGGCGTTTCTATTTTGTATTGTGGTTTCGGCGGCCGTATGCTGTTTGGCCCGCCCGTTGATGGGTTTATTTGTGGATGTATCAGAAACCGAGATTATTATAGAAGGAATTCGTTATTTACGTATAGAAGGGACGTTTTATTGTGGGATTGGCTGTTTGTTTTTGTTGTATGGTTTGTACCGTGCCTTGGGGAAGCCGGGGATGTCGGTAGTTTTGACGGTGATTTCACTGGGGACGCGTGTTGCGCTTGCCTATTTCCTTTCGGCAACGCCGCAGTTTGGGGTGACTGGGATTTGGTGGTCTATCCCAATTGGGTGGTTTTTGGCCGATATGGTTGGAATTGTGTATTATATCTTGCGACGTGATAAGCTGTTACGTCAATGCAGTGCTTTGGAACGGTAAATTTTTTGTTGGTTTTGGACGGTAAAGCGATCACTGCCATTGAATCTTTTTGTTTCCTTTGTTATACTAAAACAATAACATAATGGGTTGTATGCTTGGAAATGTCTGGTGTTTGATGCTGCATATTTTCAGGGATACATACAAGGGGAATGGAGGATTTTTATGAAAAAAAGATTTTTGCGACGAATGGTCAGCTTATTGCTGGCAATGCTGCTGGCATGGACGGCAGTTCCGTTGCCGGTTGTGGCGGCAGGCGAGGGGGACAGATTGGAAGATATTGCGCCGGACTGTGAGATTACTGTACCGTCTGAGGAACGTCCTAAGGAGAATATGGTGGACGGCAGGGACGAAACACTGTGGGTTAATAATGGCGCGCAGTGGCCATGTACGGTGGAATTTAAGCTGCCGTCGGCCAATACAAAGTGCGTCAAAAAAGTAGTCGTTAAGCTGGAGAGTGAGCATTCAAACCGCAGTATGGATATCAGTCTTGAGTATGCGCTCAATAATGTAACGAGTGATAAAATTGCAGTGGACGGATCAGAGCAGCGTGCGGTGTTAAGCGAGGGGTATGTTTACGAATTTGATACGCCGCAGGCTATGTCGCATCTGTATATTACGCTGACCAATCCGCTGACGGACGGCGCTGCCGGAGCATTTTGGCCGGCGATTGCAGAGGTGGAACTCTATGTCGATCCCGGCGCGCAGGAAGAAGTTGTGTTACAAAACCTCGCAGAGACCAGGGCAAAGCAGGTTACGCTGGAGCCGGGCGTCGATTTGTCTACGGATAAAGGAAACATAACGGACGGGGATTTTGAAACGTTTGCCCCGCTGCATACCAAGACGTTTGATGAGATCGCGGCAGAAAGCGGGACGCTGCCTTTTGTAGAGGTACAGTTGGATACGACGCAAAAAATCCGACAGTTTATTTTGGCCATGCCGGAGATTGTTTCCGACGCCGAATATGGCTATACAATTTACGGCAGAAAGCGGGACAATTCTCCAGAGGAAACAATCGCTTCTGGCAAGATTGGGGGGACGCTTGGCAATCGGGCAGAGGTGATAGTCAGTGAGCTGGAAAACATTGACAGCAAAGAAGTGGAATATCAGACGCTAAAGGCAGAGTTTACGGCGGACAATGCTGCCGCGGCTTCTACGATTCTAAAACTGGCGGAATTTCAGATTTTGGCCAATCAGGCGTCAATTACAGAGCCGGATGAAGAAAATATTGCATGGAGAACAACGGATCTGCATACAAACTACAATCGGGATACAGTGGATCGCGTCGTAGACGGCAATACCCAAAATACCTGGACCGCGACGCAGTATCCGGCGTATGTGGATATTGGGTTGGACGGTTTATACAGTTTGTCTGAAATTGAAGTTTACACTCCGTCCGCCGGTTATTCTCAATATTCGCTGTATTATAGCGATGACGGACAAAATTATACAAAGCTGGCTCGTAAAGAAAGCCGCCAGTCCTGTCCGGAGGAAGGGGAGTCCTGGCCTGCGGACGGCGTAAAGGCAAGCAGCGTGCGGATCTTGCTGGAATATCATTCGGAAAGCGCGAAGGCTGTGTTAAATGAAGTTCGTATCAAAGGGAACCGATTCAGAGACGCCCAGGATGCAGAGTTTACGGCTCCAAAGCCATATATGGACAGCGGTTATGATGTGGCGGTTACAGAAGAAGATACGTTAGCGGAAGTGGAAGGGATCGTCAGCCGCAATCTGGGTCAGGAATATGTGGATTGGTTTACATTTGCGCTGGGCGAACCGGGGGAATACGATTATTACGATATTGAGGACGATGCGGACGGCACAGTTCGTATTACCGGAAACAATGGCGTATCGTTGGCAAGCGGTCTCAATTACTATCTGAAATATTACTGCAATGTGTCGATTACGCAGGTGGGCAATCAGGTCAGGATGCCGGAATCGATCGTTTCCGTAGGGGCAAAGGTGCATAAGGAGTGTAAAACGGCTGTGCGTTATGCCTACAACTATTGTACGATGTCCTACTCCATGCCGTTTTGGGGCGAAAGTGAATGGAGAAAGGAATTGGATTGGCTGGCGTTAAATGGAGTCAATTTGGTATTGGACATAACGGCGCAGGAAGAGGTATGGAGACAGTTTTTAGATGCGCTTGGATATAGCCATCAGGAAGTGAAGGATTATATTGCAGGTCCCGCTTATTATGCATGGGCCTATATGGCCAATCTGTCCGGCTATGGCGGCCCGGTGCACGATTCCTGGTTTGCAATGCGGACAGAGCTGGCGCGTAAAAATCAGCTGATTATGAAAAAACTGGGAATGCAGCCGATTTTGCAGGGATACAGCGGTATGGTTCCTGTAGATGTTGAGCAAAAGGCGCAGGGTGAGTATGCGCTTTCCAGCCAGGATGTCATTCCACAGAATACGTGGTGTTCGTTCCAACGTCCGTATATGCTGCGTACGACATCGGATGCGTATGATAAATATGCGGCTTTATTCTATGAATGCCAGAAAAATGTATATGGAGATGCAACGAATTATTACGCGACAGACCCGTTCCACGAGGGCGGTTCTACGGGCAATATGTCGATCAGGGACGTCAGCTCCAATATCCTGGATTCGTTGCTTGCATTTGATAAAAATGCGGTATGGGTGATCCAGGCATGGCAGAACAATCCTTCGGCAGAGCTGGTCAACGGTCTGGAAGGAAGAAAAGAGCATGCGCTGATTTTAGATCTTTACGCGGATAAGACGCCGCATTGGGAGGATCCGACTTATTCGGGCGGCAAGGAATTCCAGATGACGCCATGGGTATTTTGTATGTTGAATAATTTTGGCGGGCGTATGGGTTTGCACGGCCATATGGACAATTTGGTCAGCGGCGTAGTAAAGGCGGCCAATACGTCTCAGAAGCTGACCGGTATCGGGATTACGCCGGAAGGCTCTCAGAATAATCCGGTGCTTTATGATCTTTTGTTTGAAACCGTTTGGTGCGATGACGCCGGGCAGCCTTTGGAAGAAATCGATACTGAGGTATGGCTGCGGCAGTATGTGACAAGGCGTTATGGAGCGGAGAGCGAAAATGCCTATCAGGCGATGCGTATTCTCGAGGATACCGTCTATAAAGCGTCCTTAAACAATTTGGGACAGGGCGCGCCGGAATCCTTTATCAATGCGCGTCCAAACACAAGCATTCGGGCGGCCTCCTCATGGGGCAACGCCGTGATTAGCTATGATATGAATAAGCTGGAAGATGCGGCAAAGCTGTTGTTGGAAGATTATGAACAGTTAAAAGAAAGCGACGGATATTTGTATGATGTGGCCGATATTTTAAAACAGGCGCTTTCCAATTCATCCCAGCTTTATCACAGTAAAATGGTGTCCGCATTGTCGGCTGAGGATCTGGACGCGTTTACGGAAGCCTCCGACAAGTTTTTGGATTTGATTGATAAGGTAGAGGAAGTTCTTGGCAGCAGAAAGGAATTTTTGCTTGGCACATGGGTGGAGCAGGCAAAAGCGTTGGCGGATGGCACGGATGATTTTACCAAGGCGTTATATGAATTCAACGCTAAGGCGTTGGTGACCACCTGGGGCGCGTATCCGCAGGCTGAGTCAGGCGGCTTAAAGGATTATTCGAACCGACAATGGGCGGGTCTTACAAAAGATTTTTATCAGGAACGTTGGAAAATGTGGATTGACTATCAAAAAGATGTGCTGGCTGGTAAGAGTCCACAGTCCATTCAGTGGTTTGCTTTTGAATGGGAATGGGCCAGAGGAGATCAGTTGTATACTACGGAAGCGTCGAATGTGGACTTAAAGGAGCTCGGGGAAGATATCCTGGAAAATTACAGCGCCTTTAATCCGGCGACTGTGAATAACAATGATTATCCGACAGACAAGATTCAAATAAAAGAAGTTGGGAGCCAGTCGTCAGGGGATCTGGCAGAGTATGTGCTGGACAATGATCTGTCTACGATTTGGCATACGAATTGGAATGTTGAAGCAGAAAAAAAATCATATGACAAGCATTATCTGGTATTTGAGTTTGCCGATCCGGCAAGGCTTACGGGTCTGCGTTATCTGCCGCGTCAGGAAGGGGGCGTCAATGGCATTGTGACCAAATGTCAGGTATATACCAGTTTGGACGGCCAAATCTATGAACTGGCCGCAGAAGGCGTATGGGCTCCGGACAATTCTTGGAAAATGGCTGTATTTGAAGAAGAAAAGGAGGCAAAATTTGTTAAATTTGTTTCCAAAGAAGCGCAGTCCGGAGAAGGCGGAAATGTGTTTACCAGCGCTGCGGAAATCAGGTTTACTTATTTGCCGACGCCTGTAGAGTCGATTCGACTTACGTCAGATAAAACGGAGCTGATGGTAGGAGAGAGCG
>CAOJLW010000186.1 GCA_948438565.1 uncultured Lachnospiraceae bacterium
AAGGCTGAATTGCCGATTGTCGTCACACTATCCGGAATACTAATTCCTTCTAAGTTACTGCACCCGTTAAATGCCGAGCTGCCGATAATCTGGAGGCCGGCGGGCAGTACGACGCCTGTAATCGTTGTATTGCCATAAAATGCATTGTCTCCTATCGCAGTAATCCCTTCCGGGATTGCAATATAGCCTCCCGGGCCGTTATATCCAGTCACAGTCGTGCCTTCAATCACAAAATCTTCTTCCCGGCTTTCCACCGTCAAACCTTCTTGTTCGCCTGTCGTAAAGCCTTCTTTGGATTCCGCATCTTCTGTATCTTCTTTACCTTTGATCGAATGGATCATATCCATATAATCCTCAAAAGAATCCATCTGATCATCACCGGCAGGCGTCTGGCCTGTCTGACCGGATCCATCCGCCGGAACGTCTACAGCAGGTTCCTGTACGGAAGGCTGTTGTTCGCCTGGCGTTGTATCCGACGGCGTTTCCGGCTCTGTAGGCGTTGACGGGGCAACCGGTTCTTCTGGCGTCTCCGTATCCGGCGTCTCTGTATCCGGCTCTTCGGTATCTGGCGTCTCCGTATCTGGCGTCTCATCCGGCGCCGTCCCATCCTCTGTGGGTTCTTCCGGCGCCGGCGTTACGACATCCGAACCTTCTTCCGTAGATGCATCCGTATTCGGCGTCTCTGGAGTTTCCAGCTCTTGCGTAGCATCATCTGCTACGCCTTCCTCCGGCGTTTCAGCATCCCAGGCTACAATGTCCTGAACTTCATCCACAACTTCTTCCTGTGTCTCCTGATCCTCTCCTTCTGCATTTACCAAATCCGGTATAATAGAAAAGAATGCCACCATAAGCGCTATGACAATGGCCCCTACCCGTATCGTTAGATATTTTTTCATAGTCTTCCTCTCCTGAATCCATAGCTTCCATGCTATTGTATTTTTTTTGCTAAAACGAAGAGTCTTCCGTCTTCTACATAATTGTTGCAAGTGGAAAGCGTCAATAAATTGTCGCTGAATGTCACATCCTGTGTTTTGTCATACACCGCACAATTTCGGATATTTTCTAAAAATGCGTTAAAAGCGTCTTCATTTTCCGCTTCAATAAAATTATAGTACCGATAGGCCCCCTCGTCCTGATAGCCTACCTGTGACAGACATACGGCGACAATCTGATAAGTCTGCTTTTCATAAATCGTATCAAACTGTATTGTTTCATGCCCTGCCACATAACTTTCATCCAAATACTGTTTTAACCCGCCAAACATCGCTCCGCTTTTCATGTTATGCCCATAGATAATCAAATTTGTACTGGGTTTTTTATAATCCGCCCGACAGTCCAAAAAAAGCGTTCCATTGACGTCCTCCGCCCCATCGATATTGCGGTGCAGATAATAATCATTATCGGCTGTCTGCATGACGGGCAGGTCAATCTGCGTATCGTCAATATGAATCCACCCCACCAAATCCGGATACTGGGTATGCAATAGATTATATTCCGGCAGGACTTCCCAAACTTCCTCCTGCTGCGTCTCCTGCAAAACTTCCTGCGATTCCATCGTTCCCGTTTCGCTGTTGGCTCCGCCTGCATACCAATCCACCGCCTGCGAGATGTTTTTCTGTTGATGCACCTCCTCTAATTTTTTTGTCGCCATACGCTCGCTATATACGGAATGCGTATAAAACAAAATACACACAACCGCTAAGGCGGCGCAGGCAATGCCTAAGAGTTTGAACATCAAGGACTGCTGCGTTTCCTTTTCGTCCTGGCCTTCCATCGTCCGGTTTTCCAAAAGGCCGCCCTGCCCTATCCATTCATCTGCCCACTGTTTCCTGCTTTCTTCCAATTCGGACTTTAAGTTCTGCGCCGTCCGATCGGAAATATCGCAAAAAAACATAGTTCCCAATTTACTTTCAAATGTAAGCCTGCCTTCGCGGACCAGATGATAAATAGCCTCCACATCATCCGGATCCTCCAAATCCATCTGTTCCACGACGGCTTCAATCTTCTCTAAATCCCTTTGCGCACCTTCCCATTCCTCGCGCGTGGCAAATTCATGCTTGCCAATTCGATAGGTTTCCTCCATAGATCATCCCTTATTTCGTCTTTACTGCTTTTGGGGAAGAATAGCTGCTATACATCTTGCGTCCATTGACGGTCTTATACGCCCGGATCTTATAATAATATTTCTTCTTTGCCTTGAGCTTCTTGTTGGTATAGCTTACGATAGAAACTTTCTTGGCAGTCTTTATCTTCTTATAGCCTTTCGTTTTCTTTGTGCTCCTGTAAATTTCGTAGCCGTTTAC
Organism: uncultured Lachnospiraceae bacterium; assembly: GCA_948438565.1. Taxonomy (GTDB): domain Bacteria; phylum Bacillota; class Clostridia; order Lachnospirales; family Lachnospiraceae; genus Roseburia_B. The sequence goes on from CAOJLW010000186.1 coordinate 2,304, forward strand.
GCCTTTGATCTTTTTCCAGGAAACCGTCGCCCGTTTCTTACCTGCTTTTAGAGAAACCACCGGTTTGGCAATGGACGTCGTCGCCTGTACGGTATTGGAAAATCCGCCGTAATAAGTCGCTCCGTCCGCCGTAATATACGGACGCACTTTATAAGTATAGGATGTCAACGCATCCAGATCCGCATGAATATAAGACAACCCGGCCGTTCTGGCAATTAAATCATTATTCGCATTATAGATTTCATAGCCTTCCGCTCCCAGAACCGCAGACCAGGCCAGCGTAACGCTATTGGTCTTGCCCGCAGCGCTAATCGGCGTCATATCCGTTACATTAATCAGATAACGAATGGTTTTAATGCCGCCATAATTGCCGATACCGGTAACAACCAAGGTTGCAATTCCGGGATTGGCATTGTTCACATAAGAAACTGTATAATCCTGATTGAACACCAGTCGTTTATTGCCTTCGGATACGACTAAATCCTGCCCGGTCGCCGTTCCGTCATAGATCTTCGTAACAACATTATCAAAACTGCAACGGAGAATGCTCCGTGGGACAATCGCAAAGGTTGTCGCATTTGTCCCATCATACCCTCCCATACCTGTAATCGTGATATGGGCAGTTCCCACGTTGATATTGTCCGAATACTGAATTGCATAATCGGTTCCTTCCGTCAGAACTGTATCGCCCAGCATTACCGCTGCGGCCGGAGTAATCGCATTGCCTGTATACGTAAATTCCGTATCAATCAAACGAATGACAGCATCGCCAATATCACGGCTGATTTCAAAATGTACGGTCTGCTCTCCCATATACGGACGCCCCTCCACCGGAGTAATCGTCGCTGAAGCAGTGCCGCGTTCAATATTATCTTGATAGGTGACGATATAGTCCACGCCTTCCTCTAAGGTCTCTCCGTCTAACGATACGGTCAGTTTCGGCTCTACGGCTTCTCCTGTATACTGCTGCGCAGGAATCGGCGCAATCTCCGCCATGGACAAATCCGCCTGAATCTCAAATGTGCCGGACAGATCGTCTGCATAATTTCCGATGCCAGTCACGGATACGGAAGCGATTCCAGGGCGAGTGTTATTTTCACATTCCACTTCATAGTCCACCCCTTCGCGCAGCGTATAAAAGTCCTCTCCCTCACGGGCAGACAACGCTTCTCCATTGGCGTCGCGTCCTTTGTCCTGAATCGTAAACTCCGGCAGCACGGCGTCTCCGGTATAAGGCAGCGGGGAAGTCAGCTCGGACATAACGATATAGTCTTTTTTCAGACTCCTTGGCACGATTTGGAAGCTTGTAACCGTTTCACCGGTATAATTGCCCACCCCTCCAATCGTCACATTGACCGTACCGACCGCAGTATGAGGTCCGATTTCCAAAATCTCATAGCTATCTCCACCCAACTGGATTTCATTGCCGTCCCCATCCTGATCTTTGCCGATAATATCTATCTCCACTTCGCTTCCGGTAAATTCCTGATCCTCTAATGGGAACGAAGCGCTGCTGATTGGACGCGGTGCAATCGTAAAAGTAAGTTCAATCGATCCACTGTATTCACCGATTCCGACAATCGTCACCGTATGCTCTCCGGCATTGAGACAATCGCCGCTCCAATCCAGGCGATAATCCGTGCCTTCGATTAGACGGTTGCCCGGCAGAAATTCTATTTGAATATCCGGATGCTGCACCAACCCGTTGTATATCAATGGCTTAGAGGTATCCACAGACGGCTCTCCAACGATAAAATCCAATAAATCCTTTGCAATACTAAATTTCCACTCAATTTTTCCAGTAAAATTGCCCAAACCTTCTATAATCACCTTGGCATCCTGCGTCACACCCGTATTGTTTTCATATTTTACGGTGTAATCGAAATTCTGCTTTAACGTATATACGGTTTGGATATCCGGCGTAAACGTAAGCGTCGGTACCGGCTCGCACGCGCCGATGGCCGGATCATAGACATAGGACGGTTCCAATCCTGACAGCTCCACCGTCGCATCATTGATATTTCTTGGCACGATTGCAAAATATTTTGTAAACGACCCTTCCTCACAATGCCCGTTGGGCGCCGCTGTAAATGTAATCGAACCGCTTGAAGTCCCCAGACGTTTGTTTTCTCCATACGTCAGGGTATAGTTCCATACCTCCGGGGAAACCATTTCAATCTTTTCCCCATCCGTACTCAAGTAGCTTAAGGATACCGGCGGCGTAATCTGTTTGCCGGTATACTGCTCTTCCTCGGAATACTCTACCGTAATGTCTGCCAGCTTAACCGGGACAATCCGGAATTCTACGGTAATCGTCCCCGTATAATTGCCTTTGCCGGTAATCTCCATTGTCACAACCCCGATCTCAACATTTTCTGTATAAGATGGCGGTTCGTAATCACTGGCGCTTAGCGTCCGCTGCCGATTGTCATCTCCCCATCGGATATTGATCTTCGGCGTAATCGCTTTACCGGTATAAACCTGATCGGGTATTCCCTCTACGGTTACGTCCTCATCGGTCAGGTTCTTAGGCAGAATTTTGAATGTTTTCGTCTTTTTTGTGGCGCCATCCGCAAAATTGCTGCCTCTTACCGCTTCAATTGCAACGGTCGCTTCTCCTGCATTGGTGTTAGCGGAATAGGTGTAACGGAAATCCGTG
>CAOJLW010000187.1 GCA_948438565.1 uncultured Lachnospiraceae bacterium
ACCGCAGAAGTTAAGCTGAGCTGCCTGCGATTGTGGAGTAATTCCATCATGCCAAGGAAGAGGGTATTATCTTTAATCTGCTGACAAATCCGACTGAAATTTTAGTCGATGAAAACGGCTGGGTAAAAGGTATGACTTGTATTAAAATGGAGCTTGGGGAGCCGGATGCGTCCGGCCGGAGATCTCCGGTAGAGATTGCAGGCTCTGAGTTTGAAATAGAGTTGGATACGGTGATTATGTCTTTGGGTACTTCGCCGAACCCGTTAATTTCTTCGACGACGGAAGGTCTTGAGATCAATCGCAGGAAATGTATCGTAGCCGAAGAAGAAAATGGAGCGACGTCAAAAGCCGGCGTCTATGCCGGCGGGGATGCGGTGACCGGAGCGGCAACCGTAATTTTAGCCATGGGAGCAGGAAAAGCGGCGGCAAAAGGGATTCATGAATATTTATCCGGCAAATAGGATGAACAGACAAGGCGGTATGGTTCCGGTGGGCCATACCGCCTGTTTCAACGGATTCGGCAGTGGATGGCGGCGGAAAGGTTTGGATCATGGATGGAATCGTATATTTCGCGAGGGCGTCTAAGGGAGGCTTTGCGGATGAAAGCAAGATGGCCAGACGGATGTTAAAACAAGGTTTTGCAGAATTTTTTCAATCGGATTTTCGAGATGAGGATTTGAAGCTGGAACGATATGGGAAACCGTACTATGAATCGCAAGGGGCGCGAAGGCAGCTTAGCATCAGCCATTGTAGAGAGGGCGTTGCCGTTGTGGTTTCCAATCGGCGCGTTGGCATTGATATGGAGGGACTGCGGCGCGTCAATACCAGGACGGTGAAAAAATGCTGCGGGGAAAAAGAAGTTGGCTATGTCTTTGGATGCGATGCCAATGACCGGAAGAGGGACGGCGTTTTGCCAAAAGACGCGGCAAAACGGTTTTTGAAGCTTTGGACTTTGAAGGAAAGCTATATTAAAATGACAGGGGACGGATTGCGCACGCCGCTAGGCAATGTATGCTTTGAGTTACCGGACGAAGATTTAGGATGGACGTCACAGCTTTTGGAGGTGACGGGGACGGGACAAAAAAATCAGTTTTTTTTATATACGATGGAGGATTTTGTGCTTGCGCTGGCCGCGCAGGGGACGGCTATGCGGTTTGACGCAGGCTTTCTATGGAAAGAATATCGCTGTTTGGATTGAAAATAAATTATTTACTAAATGAAAAAAGAATGGTATGATAGATGTGTTGCGCATATATAGTAGAAAATTCACAGCTTTTGTCATAAATTTTAAATGATAGAAAGGATGTTATTTTATGAAACAATTGATGTTGGGCAACCAGGCTCTGGCCAGGGGACTGTATGAGGCAGGCTGTAGCGTCGTTTCGAGCTATCCGGGGACGCCGAGTACGGAAGTAACGGAAGAAGCCGCAAAATATGATGAAATATACTGCGAGTGGGCGCCAAATGAAAAAGTGGCTATGGAAGTGGCTTTCGGCGCTTCTTTAGCGGGTAAAAGGAGCTTTTGCGGCATGAAGCACGTCGGGTTAAATGTTGCGGCGGATCCTTTATTTACATGTTCCTATACAGGCGTAAATGCGGGTATGGTTATCTGCGTGGCAGATGACGCGGGGATGCATTCGTCGCAAAATGAGCAGGATTCGCGCCATCACGCAATTGCATCCAAAGTGCCGATGTTAGAGCCTTCGGATTCCGGAGAAGCCTACGAATTTGCCAAACAGGCGTTTAAGCTTTCCGAAGAATTTGATACGCCGGTCATAATCAAGATGTGTACCCGGGTTGCGCATTCGCAGAGTATTGTCGAAGCGGGCGTCAGAGAAGAAGTGGATACGATTCCATATGAAAAGAACATAGCTAAATATGTGATGATGCCAGGCAATGCCATCCGCCGCCATCCGGTTGTGGAAGAACGTACAAGAAAGCTCATCCAATACGCAGAAAATTGTGCATTTAACCGTGTGGAAATGGGGGATACGAAGCTTGGCATTATTACTTCATCTACCAGTTATCAGTACGTCAAAGAAGTATTTGGAGAAAAAGCAAGTATTTTAAAATTGGGTCTCATTAATCCGCTTCCGGAGAAATTGATTTTGAATTTTGCTGCGAAGGTGGAAAAGCTGGCGATTGTAGAGGAGTTGGATCCGGTTATTGAAAATCATTGTAAGCATCTTGGCCTGACCGTAACCGGTAAGGACGTCCTGCCGTTGGAAGGCGAATATTCCCAAAATCTGATTGCGGAAAAATTAGGGGAAGAGGTTCCGGCTTATCGGAAGCTGAATGAAACGATGCCGGGCAGGCCTCCGGTTATGTGCGCCGGATGTCCGCACAGAGGGTTGTTTTACATATTATCCAAGAATCAATGCACAGTGCTTGGCGATATCGGCTGCTATACATTAGGAGCGGTCGCGCCGTTAAACGCGATGGAGATGACGCTTTGCATGGGCGCTTCCGTCAGCTCGATCCATGGTTTTAACAAAGCGCTTGGCGAGGCGGGCGAAGAGAAAACGGTGGCTGTAATCGGGGATTCCACGTTTATGCATTCCGGTATGACAGGACTTGCCAATATCGCCTATAACCAGAGCAATTCAACCGTGATTATACTGGACAATTCCATTACCGGCATGACCGGGCATCAGCAGAATCCAACGACAGGCTACAATATCAAAGGCGATCCGGCAGGCAAGATCGATTTGGAGAGTCTGTGCCGTGCGATGGGATTTGGTCGCGTGGCTGTGATCGATCCCTATGATTTGGAGGAATGCGACAGGGTCGTAAAAGAAGAGCTTGCGGCCAAGGAACCATCGGTGATTATCAGCAGGCGTCCGTGCGCTCTGTTAAAATATGTCAAGCACAGCGCGCCCCTTGCAGTTAAAGAGGATCGATGCGTTGGCTGCAAATCCTGTATGCGGCTGGGCTGCCCTGCAATTAGCATGAAGGGAAAAAAAGCGGCAATCGACAATACCTTATGCGTTGGCTGCAAAGTCTGTCAGCAGCTATGTAAATTTGACGCATTACAGCCGGGGGAGGTATAGAAATGACAAAGAATATTATGATTGTAGGCGTAGGCGGCCAGGGTTCCCTGCTTGCCAGCAAGCTTTTGGGGCATCTGCTGTTGTCGGAAGGATATGACGTAAAAGTATCGGAGGTTCATGGCATGAGCCAGCGCGGCGGCAGTGTGGTGACTTATGTCAGGTTCGGGGAAAAGGTATATTCACCGATTATTGATAAAGGGGAAGCGGATTTTATCGTATCCTTTGAAAAATTAGAAGCGGCCCGTTATGTGGAGTATTTAAAAGAAGGCGGCAGGATTGTGACTAATACGCAGGAGATCGATCCGATGCCGGTCATTACCGGGGCGGCCGTTTATCCGGACAACCTGATAGAAAAAATGCAGGGAATTGGGATTGCGGTTGACGCTATGGACTGTCTGTCGCTGGCCGAAGAAGCTGGTTCGGCAAAAGCAGTCAATATTGTATTGATGGGGCGTTTGTCCAAATATTTTGATATCCCTGTAGAGAAGTGGCAGCAAGCCATAGAAGAATGCGTGCCGGCTAAGTTTGCAGCGTTAAACCATCAGGCGTTTTTGCTTGGACGCGGCGATGCATAGACGGATGTTGCAGCGGTAAGTTATCGTCTCTAACCGGTATAGGCAATGCCGGTTTGGAAATAAATGAACGATTGGAGAGGAAGAATGAAGAATTATTACCAGCCAGAAATTGAAACGATGTCTTTAGAGCAGCTTCAGGCTCTTCAGAGCGAGCGATTGGTAAAACAGGTCAGGTTCGTATATGACAACGTTAAGTTTTACCGGGATAAGATGGACGCAGCAGGGGTAAAGCCGGAAGATATTGCCGGGATTGACGATTTGCATAAGCTGCCGTTTATTGACAAAGACGATCTTCGCGATCAATACCCGTACGGATTGCTGGCAGTGCCGTTAGAGGACTGTGTGCGTATCCAATCTACCAGCGGCACGACAGGCCGGCGCGTCGTTGCATTTTATACGCAGGAGGATATTGATCTTTGGGAAGAATGCTGCGCAAGGGCGATTGTCGCCGCCGGAGGCACGAAAGAGGACGTTTGCCACGTATGCTACGGCTATGGACTGTTTACCGGTGGCCCTGGGTTAAACGGCGGTTCGCATAAGGTTGGATGCCTGACGCTTCCGATGTCGTCCGGGAATACGGAACGGCAGCTTCAATTTATGACGGATCTGGGTTCGACCATTATCTGTTGTACGCCGTCTTATGCCGCCAATTTAGGAGAAGCGGTTAATGAGCAGGGGTTAAAGGATCAGTTAAAGTTAAAAGCGGGTATTTTTGGCGCGGAGCCATGGACGGAAGGAATGCGGCATGATATTGAAAAGTCTTTGGGCATTAAGGCTTATGATATTTATGGTTTGACGGAGATTTCCGGTCCAGGCGTATCGTTTGAGTGTGAAGAGCAGGCGGGTATGCATATTCAGGAAGATCATTTTATTGCGGAAATTATCGATCCCAAGACCGGCAAAACGCTGCCGGAAGGCGAAGTCGGGGAGTTGGTATTTACCTGTATTACCAAGAAAGCGTTTCCGCTGTTACGTTACCGTACGCGCGATCTATGCCGTTTGAGCAGAAAGCCGTGTTCCTGTGGACGTACGCACGTCCGGATGATGAAACCAAAGGGCAGGAGCGACGACATGATGGTGGTAAAGGGCGTCAATGTATGGCCGTCGCAGATTGAAACGGTTCTGTTAAATAAAGGTTATCAGGCCAATTACCAAATTGTGGTGGATCGTATCGGCAATAACGATACGATTGAAGTGCAGGTGGAGCTGACGCCAGAGATGGCGGAGCATCCTACGCTTTCCATTGCAGAACGGGAGAAGAAAATTGTATCGGCGTTAAAGTCTATGCTTGGGATTCGGGTGGATGTTAAGGTAGTAGA
>CAOJLW010000188.1 GCA_948438565.1 uncultured Lachnospiraceae bacterium
CATAGTCGTCGTCCTCTGTAACGGAAATCTCTAAAACCTTGGCAACATCGGCAAACTCCGCAAGACCCTGCATAATATAGCCTCCGTCCGGCTGTCTGACGATCATTTCTTCATAATCGTCATGTTCGTCAAAAATATTGCCGACGATCTCTTCCAAAATATCCTCCATGGCCACAATCCCCGCCGTCTGGCCATATTCGTCCACGACAATCACCATATGGTGCTTTTCCGACTGCATCTCCTGAAACAACGACTGGATATTGCGCGTCTCCGGAATAAAATCCACTTTTCGGATCAGATCATGGATTTCCCGGATGGGTTTTTCATAATCAGCCTGACGCGTACAGATCTGCAATGCTTCCTTGATATGCAAAACGCCAATAATATTGTCGATATCATCTATGTATACCGGAAAGCGGGAATTCTGACTGGCTACCATAAATTCCATCGCTTCCGCAAACGTCATTGTCCCCTCAAGCGCCACAATATTTTTCCGGTGCGTCATAATATCCTTGGCCTCTTTATCGCCAAATTCAAAGATATTATGTATCATTTCCGCTTCACTGGCCAGCAGTACGCCCTGTTCATGCCCTTCGTTGACCATGGAGATAATCTCTTCTTCCGTCAAATCGTCCGGACTTTCATTGGGATCTACGCCAAAGAGCCGGACAAACAGATCAGCCGCCGTTTCCAGGCATTTGACAAACGGAAACCCAATAACCGTAAAGACAGACATCAGCCTGACGCATCCAAAGGCCCAGGCTTTGGATTTTTTCTCCGCGATCTTGGCGGGGGCATATACGCCTATGGCCAAAAGGAACAGCCAATAGCCGAGCAATGCAAAAAGCCGGATCCGGACAGGAAACGCGGCAATGATATATACGCCCGCCAAAAGGTTCGCGCCTACGACGAAAAACTGTAGGGTATGTAGACTGCCGGCCGGCTTTTTCCAAAGCCGCAGCAGTAAAGACGCCCGTTTATCCCCTACGTCCGCCAGTTTTTCCAGATCGTTTCCGTTCAGTCCGGAAAGCGCTGCAAGAAACCCATAAAAAACGATATGCAGAACAACCAACAGCAATAATATGACTATCCCTATCTGGGGACTCCCACCATCATCCATATTCATTTCTCCTTCGATTTATTAGCTCCTGTTTCCTGAAATTGTTTACAAACATTTGAAATATACCATTATCCCATGTTTTCGTCAAGGTTATGTAAATAATTCCAGGCTTACTTCGAGCGCTTTATCGACTTTAAACAGCATATTGCTGTCCAAATGACACACTTTATCCTTTAGTCTCTTTTTATCAATTGTACGAAGCTGTTCCAATAAAATTACGGAATCTTTGACCATATCGTATTTTTCGCTGTCCAATTCCACATGGGTCGGCAGCTTAGCTTTGTGCATCTGTGAAGTAATTGCGGCGCAGATAACCGTCGGGGAATGACGATTTCCGACATCGTTTTGAATAATTAAAACCGGACGGACGCCGCCTTGTTCTGAACCGACGACCGGACGCAGATCCGCATAATAGATATCTCCTCTGTGAATTGCCATAATATACTCACTCCATATCTTTGTTTTGATAGGAAGAGTATTTCCGCTTTTTTTTGTTCTATTCAATTATTCATAAAAATATTCTTTCGATGCGCAGGGCAGACCGTTTTTATAAAAAACACGCGGTACCCGCTTTCCAATGCAGCAGGCAAATTCATAGTGAAAACGCCCGGACGCGTCTCCTAATTCTTCCATGCCTAAATATGCCTCTTCATCCCATCCCAATAACGTTACGGCATCCAACAGTTTGGCGTTTGGAATGTCCGTCACGTCCGCCATAAACTGATCCATACAGATCCTGCCTAAAATCGGCGCTTTTTTTCCATGGATCAGCACATATCCTCGATTGGAAAGACTTCTGGGGTAACCGTCTCCGTATCCGACCGGAATCGTGGCAATCCGCCTTGGCTCCTGTAATCGATAGGTTCCGCCATAGCTTACCGTACGACCGGCTTCTAATGTTTTGATATGTACAATACGGCTTTTTATTTCCATCGCTGGTTTTAACGCCAGGGAATCGCGCCCCACTTCATCGGACGGCCACAATCCATACAAAATAATGCCCGCGCGAACTAAATCGAAATTGGCTTCCCGGATCTCTGCAATGGCAGCGCTGTTTGCACAATGCTTAAAAGGCGGATCGACGCCCCGTTCCTTTAACATCCGAAGCATCCCGTCAAACTGCCGCATCTGGTCATAGGTATAGGCCTTATCCGTTTCGTCGGCTCTGGCAAAATGTGTAAAAACTCCTTCGATCACAATGCCCGGCAGAGCGGCGATTGCCGCAATTTCATCCGCGGCTTCCGGCGTTGCCTGATATCCAATCCTTCCCATACCGGTATCGATTTTAAGATGGATCCGGACATCCGTTTTCGTCCTTTGCGCCGCCTTTGCAATTTGACGCGCCATCTCATACGAACAGACAGCAGGACGTATCTGCCGCCTGGCCAATTCCTCGTAATCCGTTTCAAACGTATAACCCAAAATTAAAATCGGTTTTTTTATCCCATGGCTCCGTAAGTCAAACGCTTCCTCGGCCGTGGCGACCGCAAAGCCAAAGACGCTGTCAAACCCCTCTGCTTCCCGCGCCGTCCAAACGGCTCCATGCCCGTATCCGTCGGTCTTAACAACGGCCAAAATCTGGGTTTGCGGCCCGACTTTTTTTTCTATGGAACGTAAGTTAAATGCTATCGCGTCCAGATCTATTTTTGCGTATACCCTGTTATATGTTTTCATACGACTCGTTTCGTTTCCTCCTTTACGCTCTGGTTATCTGCTGCGCCTCCTGCAAAGACAGGGGAAGCTTTTCCAAAATATCAGACGCCAGCATACTGTACGTCCCTTTTTCCAAAGCTGCCAAATCCCCTGCTCTGCCGTGCAGATAGACGGCCAGAGCCGCTGCGTCCCGGGCAGGCTGCCCCTGCGCCAAAAATCCCGTCAGAAAACCGGCCAGAACATCTCCGCTCCCTCCGGTTGCCATGCCATGATTTCCGGTAGTATTGATAAAAAAATCGCCCTCCGGCATACCGATTACCGTTCTTGTATCTTTTAATACACAGATCGCCTGATATTCCCGTGCAAATTCCCGCGCCGCCTGTAAGAGTCCGTCCTTTACGTCCTTGACATCCGTCCTTGTCAAACGCCCCATTTCCTTGATATGCGGCGTCATCACCCGAATCCCTGTCGTTTCTTTTAGCAACACCATATTTTTGGAAAGAATATTTAATGCGTACGCATCAAAAACGATTTTTTTGTCCGCATATTGCAAGACTTTTGCAACCAGCATCTGCGCGGCGGGCGTCTGTCCCAGTCCCGGCCCAATCAAAACGGCGTCCGCCCAGTCCATGCACTCTTCCAATGCCTGTAAAAGCGCGGCCATATCCTTTGCCTGCGTGTCATAAGGCGTAATAATCGCTTCCGGCAGCCTAGAAAACAAGGCTTGCCGGTTTTCCTGCGCAGTCAATATCCGCACCAGACCGCATCCACTGTAATAAGCCGCCTTCGCTGAAAAATATGCCGCGCCAGCCATATTGGCGGAGCCTGCAATAATTAACGCCCGTCCATAGACGCCTTTATGGGAATCGGCTTTCCGCTTGGGAAGCATTCCCATAACGCCGTCCGCAGAAAGGTAACGGCCAAACGGCTTATGCTCTAAAAAGCTATTAAAATCAATCCCAATATCCGCTGCCAGAAGCTCTCCCGTATGCCCTGCCCCCGGGTACAAAAGCTGCCCAATCTTGGCAAAGCCAAAGGTTACGGTCAAATCCGCGCAAAATGCGATTCCCAATACCTGACCGCTGTCCGCTGAAACGCCGGAAGCAATGTCAACGGCAATCTTATACGCATCCATCCGGTTCATTCTATCCAGCAAATCGTATAAGTCCCCTTCGATCTCCCGTGAAAGACCGATGCCAAATAAGGCGTCAATCAAAATATCGTATGCCGCTTCCGGCCAAACAGAAACGGTAGGGACGCCGTATTTTTGCACTGTCCGATACTGCGCCCTTGTCTCCGCCGTCATTTTCTCCGGTTCAAACGGAGACAATACCTCGACCGGATAACCGGCCAGATGCAACAGCCTGGCGACGGCAAAACCGTCTCCCCCATTATTCCCGGCTCCGCATAAAACCAAAACTCTAACGGCCTTTTTTTTAGGGAAACGCGCCGTCACTTCATGGAAAACCGCCAAAGCCGCCCGTTCCATTAAAACAGCGGACAAGACGCCATAATATTCAATTGTAGTTTGATCGCATTGTTTCATTTCTTGACTATTGACTAAATAATGATACATTGTCTTACCCCTCATATACAAAATGTGTCTGAACGATTGCCTTTTGCAATTTCCAGACACATTCTAACCGCAGTGTTATCTCTGTTTGTTTTTCACGATATTATAGGATAGCTGCATCAAACTGTCGGAAAGGTGTACATTTTCCACAACTACGTCCTGATCCGGCAGCTCCAGATCCACGTGCGCAAAATTCCAGATGGCGGGGATCCCCAATTCCACCAGGCGGTTTGCAATCGTATCCGCTTTGGATTTTGGCATCGTCAAAGCGGCGATATCAATTTTATGCTTTTTCACAAAATCATCCAATGCATCCAGCATATAGATTTCAATACCGCGGATTTTCTGCCCTTTGAGTTTTGGGTTGACGTCAAAAAGCGCGACAATGACAAAACCGAATTTTTCAAATTTGACATAGTTGGCCAACGCCTGCCCCAAATTTCCAGCGCCGACAATAATAATATTATGTTTTTCATTGAGGCCCAATATTTTGCCAATTTCTTCATAGAGATGTTTGACATTATATCCATATCCCTGCTGGCCAAATCCGCCAAAGTTATTTAAATCCTGACGGATCTGGGAA
>CAOJLW010000189.1 GCA_948438565.1 uncultured Lachnospiraceae bacterium
AAAACGCAAAAACGGCATCAGCTTTTTCGTCGCTCCTTCAATAATCCCGGCATTTTCCGCAATCCGCATCACCCCAACCCAAAGCGACATTACGCCCATCATCGCAATACAAAGCGACACCGCCTCTTTTGCGGAACTGACGGCCGCTTCTGTCACTTCCGGCAGCGTTCCGTTAAACGCGGCAAAAATAACGCCTATTACAATCATAAATCCCCATAAATAATTCATAGTCAATCAATTTCTTTTTTCTTCTATATTATGCGCTTTACCGGCGGCTTATGAACCGGACAGATAGTTCTCATATTCCACTGCTTTTCCTCATATATATCATTAAACCCGCCACAAAGGAGCTGCGCTTATGCAGATATGCAAAAAAAGAATTTTCCCCTGCCTTTTCGGCCTGCTATTTCTATGCCTTTCCCTATATTCCTGCAGCATCACGCCCCCAAGCTTTTCCTCTTCTTCTATCCAAATGCAGCAGCATTCCTTCGACGTCTATACGAATGAACTGTTTGTACAGGATATTTCCCAAAACACTGTCAATTTGCATTATACGCTTGCAAACCCCGCAGATTTTGGAATCAAAGGGCACAAAATCTCCTTGGGAGAATTTTCCAAAGAAGCGGCAGCGGCTTCGACTGCCCATATAGAAAATATCTCCGCCGCGCTCAATAAATTTGACTATGACGCGCTCAATACCAGACAGCAGCTTACCTATGATATTATCCAAGATTATTGCGCCAAAGAACTGTCGGCGTCATCCTTCTATTACTATCAGGAGCCTTTGCGGCCGACTACCGGCAGTCAGTCCGAACTTCCGATACTGCTTGCGGAATATGCGTTTTATACGCCCTCTGACGTAACCGATTACCTCTCCTTACTTACTTGCGTGGAAAAATATTTCCTTCAAATCGCCCGCTTTGAACAGGAAAAAGCGGCGGAAGGATTATTTATGTCTTCTTATGCCGCCGACACGGTCATTCAGTCCTGTGACGCCTTTACAAAAGACCCGGAAAAAAATTATTTAATTGACACTTTTAATACACGCATCGAAAATCTTTCGGATATTTCAGAAGAAAAAAAAGAAGCCTATAAAAAAGAAAACCAATCTTTGGTAGAAAATGCCGTAATACCGGCATATGAGAAACTCAAAAAAACGCTTTTGGAATTAAAAAATACCGGCGTCAACGATGCCGGACTCTGCTATTTACCAGAAGGAAAACGCTATTATGAATACCTGGTGCAATCCAATACCGGTTCTGGCAAAAACATCACAGAATTGCAGGCAATGACCGAACGTCAGCGCAATTTAGATATCAATGCCCTGCACAAGATACTGATAAAAAATCCACAGCTTTTGCAATCCAGCGAACCAGACATTATCGCAAACGATCCGGAAGCGATGTTGAGCCATCTGCTGGAAGCTATGCAAAAAGATTTTTTCCCTGCCGCTGACAGCTCCTATGAAATCAATTATGTACACGAATCCTTAGAAGGCGCGCTTGCGCCTGCTTTTTACCTGACTGCTCCGATTGACGATATCAGCCATAATGTCATTTACCTGAATAAAAGCAGTCAATACTCTGGCATCCAGCTTTTTACAACCTTGGCGCATGAAGGGTATCCGGGTCATCTTTACCAGACAACCGGATCCTACCAGGCGGGACTTGCGCCTGTCCGCGCGCTGTTTCATTATCCCGGCTATGTAGAAGGCTGGGCAACCTATGTGGAAATGCTCTCTTACCATTATGCCGGACTGCCAGAGGATACCGCCCAAATGCTGATGCTCAACCAATCCGCGCTCTTAAGCCTTTACGCCAGCGTAGATATGGGCATTCACTACGATGGATGGAACCTTGCGGATACGGTTGCTTTTTTCCATGGCTTTGGCATATCCAACCTGGATACAATACGCAGTATTTACGAATTGGTCGTGGAAGAACCCTCTCATTACCTCAAATATTATATTGGCTATCTGGAATTTCTGGAATTAAAAGCATATGCCCAAGAAACATTTGGAGAAACTTATAGCAACCGCGCGTTCCACCAGGCCGTAATTCGAATTGGCCCCGCGCCGTTTGCGATTCTAAAGGATTACCTAAAGGATTTTTATACTGCCAAACGTTAAGCTTCCTCAAAATCTGACTCTCAAGAGAATGTATTTTCCAAAAGGCTGTTGTAAACATCGCGTTTGCTGACGCCGCGATCCTTTGCAACAGCCTTCATAGCCGCCTTTTTATCCAACCCCTGGGATTGATAGAACGCCATATGCGCTTCTATGGTCATATTCTCCCAGGATTTTTTTTCCTCTTCTCTAATTTGTTCGCGGCTTTTTGCTGCAATTACCAGTACAAATTCCCCTCTGGGTTCCTGATTGTCATAAAAACCAATTGCCTGGGACAGAGTCGTTTGAACGTTCTCCTCATATTTCTTTGTAAGCTCCCGGCAGATCGTAAGCGGACGATCGCCCAGCGCCGCATACAATTCCCTGAGAGTTTTTAACAGGCGATGGGGCGCTTCATAGACCACCAACGTTCTTGTGTCACGTTCCATCTCTTCCAAAACCTTAGCGCGCTCTTTTTTATCCGACGGTAAAAACGCCTCAAATGCAAAACGCCTTGTTTTTTGTCCCGACATAGTAAGCGCTGTAATACAAGCGGAAGGCCCCGGAAGAGACGTGACGCGAACCCCCTCTTCCAGACAGATCCGCACCAATTCCTCCCCCGGATCCGAAATGCCGGGCGTTCCGGCGTCGCTAATCAACGCAATATTTTGTCCCTGCTTTAATTTTTCCACAAGCTGATAGGCTTTTTCCATTTTATTGTGCTCATGATAACTGGTAAGCGGCGCTTTTATGCCAAAATGATTGAGCAAACGAAGCGAGTTCCGCGTATCCTCCGCCGCAATCAGATCAACTTCTTTTAAAACACGCAGAACGCGCAGCGTAATATCCTCCAAATTTCCAATGGGAGTCGCGCATAAATATAAATTTCCGGTCATAACCTCTCCTTGATATTTTCCTGTAACCGCCAAAACTCTAATATCCGTACAAATCATAGATCTCATCCGTATACACGCCCTTTTCTTTGTATACAATCAACGGCTTTTCAACGTTCAGTCTGGAATTGCCACCCCTTAAGCCTTCTATCAGCAGCATATTTGGCTCCTTATCTGCAAACGGATAGACCAGACGCATCCGCTTTGGCTCTATGCCATGCCCAACCATCTGAGACATAATCTCAGCCAGTCGAAACGGCCGGTGCACCATATAAAACCTGCCATTCGGCTTTAACAGCTTCGCGCTTTCCGTCAAAATATCTTCTAATGTGCATAGGATCTCGTGCCGTGCCACCGCCCTGGCCCGATTTGCGGAAGATATGCCGTGCGTTCCAATCATATAGGGCGGATTCGTCGTTATCACATCAAAAGAAGATGCCCCAAACCGTTTGGAAGCATCTTTAATATCCCCGGCTACAATGGCAATCTTGTCCTCTAAATGATTCAGGCGTACGCTTCGCTGCGCCATATCCACGCTTTCTTCCTGAATCTCCAGTCCGATAAATTCTTCCCCCTCTGTCTTGGCTTCTAAAAGGATCGGGATAATTCCTGTCCCCGTCCCTAGATCCAACGTGCGTTCGCCTTTTTTGACCCTTGCAAAACCGGAAAGCAGCACGGCGTCCATGCCGAAACAAAATTTTTCTGCGTTTTGTATGATTACATAGCCGTTTCGATGCAATTCATCCAAACGCTCCTGCGGCTTTAAGTTAATTTCCATCGTCAATTTTGGATTTTCCCTCATGATCCTCCAATGCCGCAAGTTCCTTTAGCTCCGCAGCGGATAATTTTACATCTTTTCTGCGTTTGCGGCGGAATTTTAATTCTTTTGCTTTATATTCTCTGGCTTCTTTTTCATCCTCAAGCTCTACAATGACCTTCACAATCTGGCGCAGGACGTTTACGCTTTGGACAACTCCCTTTAAGCCTTCCGGAGTGGTAACCGTATCCCCGATATTGGGCAGCCGGCTGTTTAAATATTCATACGTCTCCTGCTCATTTTTCAGACAGCACATCAATCTGCCGCAGACGCCGGAAATTTTGGCCGGATTTAACGAAAGGTTCTGTTCCTTCGCCATTTTTATAGAAACCGGAGCAAATTCCGCCAGATACGTATGACAGCACAATCCTCTGCCGCAGATACCCATGCCCCCAAGCATCTTTGTCTCATCACGCACGCCAATTTGGCGCAGTTCAATTCTGGTACGGAAAATGGCCGCCAGATCTTTGACCAGCTCCCGGAAATCAATCCGGCCATCCGCGGTAAAATAAAATAAAAGCTTGTTATTGTCAAATGTATATTCGGCGTCCACAAGCTTCATATCCAGATTGTGCTTGGCTATTTTTTCAAGACAAATGGTAAACGCTTCTTTTTCTTTTTCTCTGTTTTTGGCAACCACCTTTTCATCCGACTCAGTTGCAATCCGAATTACGGTCTTTAACGGCTGTACGACCGATTCGTCCTCTACATCCCTCGGACCTAAAATTACCGTCCCCATTTCCACGCCGCGCGCTGTTTCTACAATCACATGATTTCCGGTTTCAATTTTAAGCTTTGCCGGATCAAAATAATAAATTTTACCGGCATTGCGAAACCGGACTCCAACGACTTTTGTCATTTTAATTCTCCTTTATTGTCAATAGTAAAAGTTCCATCGTCAGTTCAAAATTCACATTTGCCCGCAAACGGGCCTTTGCCTTTTCCAAGGCCTTTAAAATCGTCTCAATGCCTTCATAGGAGCTATGACTGGCTTCTTTTTTTATCGTATAAATCTCTTCCTGAAAAATCAATTTATTGACATCGGCAGTCGCTTTATATAAAAGCACATCCCGATACCAGACCATCATCAGGTCAAAATATTCCCA
>CAOJLW010000190.1 GCA_948438565.1 uncultured Lachnospiraceae bacterium
AGGTGCGTATTGAGGAATGTATGCACGAGGGTTATCCGTATGAGATTCGGGACGAAAGAGCTGCAGACTGCGAAAATGCCGCCTATACTGGAGATACCTATTGTACAAACTGCAATAAAAAAATTCAGGAAGGTACGACACAGGGAGAACCGCTTGGACATTCTTTTGGAGAATGGACGATGTCAAAAACGCCAACCGCAACCGAAAACGGAGAAAGAACCCGTACCTGCAAACGATGCGCTAAGCAGGAAACGGAAGAGGTTGACAATTCGGAGTATATTTCCCAACTGCTGGCGGATAAGATTGCAGAAGCCAAACAATATAAAGAGAAACACTATACATCGGAATCCTTTGCCGTTTTAAAGAAGGCGTTAGAAGAGGCCGAAAAGCTGACGGCAGACGCTCCCAATCAAACAAAGCTTACAGCGGCGGATGCAATTGATCAGGCAGTTTCCGGATTGGTCAGAGTTTTAGTCGAAAATGTAGTAACAGCTTTAAAATCGAACGTTACGGATGCTGTGCAAAAGAACTATTTTAGCTATACGGCATATAGCGGTAAGACATGGGCGGTTGGAGATGCGGAAACTTATATTGACCTGGGCGTTTCCGATACCCGTGCGCAGGAATGTTTTTATGAGGTTCATTTTGAAGGGAATGGGATTGCCATTTTCGCAAACCGCAGCTATAACCATGGAAAAGTGAAATTCAGCGTGGATGGAGGACAGGAACAGATCGTTGATTTATATCATGCACAGCGTCAGGAGCCTGTAGCTGTATATCGAGCGGAAGGATTAGAAGAAGGCGTTCATGTATTAAAAGCGATGACATTGACCGAAAAGAACGAGTCGAGCCGCTCTATCGTCAATCAGGTTGTTTCCGCGGAAATTACGCACCAGCCGTATGTCGGCGGAACCCCGGATTTAGGCGGTCTGATTGGCGATACGGATACGCAGTATACACAGGATCGTTATGGGGAGGTTTTGACGTCTGAGAAGCTGACAGAGAAGCTTTCGGCATGGAAAAATGACAAGGCAACGAGTGAAATTGTGCTCTATTCCAAAAACTGTTCCTTAGAGGGCGTCACAGTGACGGCAGGCGCGCTGACAAGCGGCAGTCATACAATTGACGCGGATCATGTTAAAACGACGTTTATTCGTTCCACCAAAGCATATAACGGCGGCTATCTGGGATATGGCGATAAAACGCGTCCGGTTCCGGAAGCGACAACCGCAAACCGAAGTGAATCGTCAGATATTTTGTATCAGCAGGGCGGGGCGATGGATCTCGGATATGATTCTCTGCTTCCGGTTTGGGTGGAATTTGACATTCCAAAAGACGCGGCGGCCGGAACATATACGGGTACGTTGACGGCAACGGCAGACGGTATAGAAACTCCGCTTACGTTTACTTATACGATTGATGTAAAAGATATAACGCTGCCGGACGCCAGTGCATTTCAAAATACGTTTGATATTGAATTATGGCAGTATCCGTACAGCAGCGCGGAATATTACGACGTTGAGCCATTTTCGCCAGAACACTTAAAAATCATGGAATCCTCCATGCAGATCTATAAAGATTTGGGCGGCCATGCCATTACGACGTCCATTATCGAAGAAGCATGGAACGGACAGACATATAGCGCCAATGACGTCCATTATCCTTCTATGATCCGTTGGGAGAAAAATGGCGACAGTTTTACATATGATTATTCTGATTTTGACGCGTGGGTAGAATTTTGCAGAGAAATGGGCATAGGAGATAAAATTGTGCTTTACAGCATTGCGCCTTGGCATAATTCTTTTGCTTACTGGGAAGGCGGGCGGTTAAAATATGAAGCTTACACGGCCGGAAGCGCACGTTATAATCAGGTCTGGGGTGATTTTTTTAGAGATTTGATCCGTCATTTAGAAGAGAAAGGCTGGTTTGAACAGTCTTATGTCGGCATTGACGAGAGAGGTTTTTGCGCGGCCGCGTTTGATTTAATTGATTCTATCAAAAACAGCAAAGGGGAAACATTAAAGACGGCGGGCGCCATGGACGGATTTGTAAACAAGAAAGATCTGGCCATGCGCGTGGACGATTTAAACGTAGGAGATAATGCGGCGGCTGCCCATGCGGAAGATTTTGCGAAGCTGTTAGAAGAGCGTAACGCGGCGGGACTGCGTACAACGCTGTATTCCTGTACGGAACATAAGCCGGGCAATTTTTCCTTAAGCGCTCCGATCGAAAGCTATTGGGGTATGGTTAACGCCGCCAAGATGGGAACGGCAGGCTTTTTACGCTGGGCATATGACGCATGGGTGGCGGATCCGTTAAATGATGCGACGCATAATGCGTTTGAGCCGGGGGATTGCTTTTTAATTTATCCAGATCATAAAGACGCTGAATTTCCGACCAGTAAGAGATCCGTACGTCTGGAACGCATGGCGGAAGGTGTGCGCGATGTCAATAAGCTGATGTTTCTGGAACAGGAAATGCCAGATTTGGCCAATGATATTCGTAACTTATATGACGCAATTACTGTCACGGCAGGGACGTCCAGAAGTTATCTGTCCCATAACGAAAAAACAAGACTGATAGGAGAGATGACTGCTTTTCAAGAGGGGATCGATCGGATAACGGACGCTTATCTAAAGTTTGCTACGACAACAGAACCGGGACTTCATTTAATGAGCCGGGAAAAAGAACTCAAAGTCGGCGACGAATATACGATTCCGGTCAAATTAGTGACGGATCAGGCTGATAAGACGATTGTATATGCATCCAGCGATCCGTCCATTGCGTCTGTGGATGCGACCGGAACGGTGACTGGCAGAAGGTTGGGGTGTACGGAAATTGTCCTAAAAGCCGCGGGATATACGGCGACATTGACCGTTACCGTCAGCGCCAATGCCTTGTCGATTAAAAATACGCTGACGGATTACAAGCTTCCGGAACAATATTTATCGGATGTGGAAAAAGCGCCGGATGCAAGCCATGAACGCCATTATCTGGGACAGCCGGATATGGTGATGTTAAATGACAATCAAACCTTAATTACCGTATTCCCGGTTGGCCATGGCAGGGGCAAAATTGTTATGAAGGTCAGCGAGGATGCTGGTGAAAGCTGGAAAGAAAAACAAGTGCCGGATTCATGGCTGGATTCTTTTGAAACGCCGACGATTTATAAGCTTAATATGACCGACGGTACGGAAAAGCTGATTGTGATATCCGGCCGGCCGGAAAGTTTTGGAGCTCCAAGCGGCGGATGGGATTCTTCCGTGTCGATCGACGGCGGCAAAACATGGCCGGAATTTGAAACCTATTGCAAAACCTTAGAGGATGGCAGCAGAAATGAAACTGTCGTTGCGATGGCAAGCTTGATACAGTTGAAAGATGCGGAAGGAAACGATATTGATAAGTGGATGGGTGTGTATCATAACGGGGGATCATTTGTAAATTATAAAACCTATCTGACGTTTGATGAAGAAGGCAACCAGCAGTGGACGACGCCTGTTCCATATCTGAGCCAATATCGCCAGATTGAGCAGAGCCATCAGATTTGCGAAGTGGGAATGTTCCGTTCGCCGGACGAAAAGAGGATTGTCGCATTGGCCAGAAGCCAGTCTCATAATCATCCTGCGACCATGTTTTATTCCGATGACGAGGGAGAAACGTGGAGCGAACCGATCGATCTTCCGGGTTCTCTGGCAGGAGAACGTCATAAGGCCATGTACGATCCGACAGATCCTACGGGGCAGAGAATGATTATAACGTTTCGTGAAATCCAATACGATTTGAATAATAATAACCAGTTTGACGGATTTAATGATTGGCTGGCCGGCGATTGGATTGCATGGGTGGGAACCTATGATCAGTTGATGAATTTAGAAGACGGTATGTATAGGATTTTGCTGTGCGAGGATTGGGCGGCAAATGCGAAATCTGGAGATACGGGTTATACGGGTCTGGTGGTGCAGCCGAACGGCGTCTTTATTATGGACAGTTATGGACATTGGGACAGAGAATATTCCGAAAGCCTGCCCAATTATAATGTATATAACGATATGTGCTGGATCAAACAGGCAAAATTTAAATTATCCATTTTTGATGAGCAGGCGGTTCCCACAATGCAGGCGGATTTACGGGAAGAGCTTGCGAAGATTCCAGGAGAGGCTGAGAAATCCCAATATACAGAAGCGTCTTTTAACAGAATGCAGGCGGCGGCGGAAAAAGCAACGCAGGCATTAAACGCAACCACACAGACGGAATGCGGCGAGGCGCTTTACCAGTTAAAGAAAATGAAGAGTTTGCTGGTCATGAAAGGCGCGGAAACAGCAGAAAACCCGGTGACCGGGATTGCGATTATGCCGGATGAGCTTGTGATGCGTAAGATTGGCGCAGCCGAGAAGTTGACGGCAACGATTGCGCCGTCAGATGCCACCGATTCTATGGTTTTATGGAAATCCAATGATCCGGAGATTGCAGTGGTGTCCAACAAAGGCATGGTTATGGCGATCGGCAATGGAACGACGACGATCACAGCCGAAGCGGCCGACGGCTCGGGAGTGAAAGCGACGGCAAGAGTAGAAGTAACCGATCCGGGAACGGTGACAGAGATCAAAGTAACGGGAATCAGCTTGAACCCAGCAGCTCTGACATTTGATAAGCTTGGTGAAAAGAAAACGATTACGGCGCAGGTAACGCCAGCGGACGCGAGCAATCAGACCATATTGTGGAAGTCGGATCGTCCGTCCGTGGCGACCGTATCGGAAACAGGCGAAGTGACGGCGGTAGCCAATGGAAACGCGACGATTATAGCCGAAGCGGCCGACGGCTCGGGAGTGAAAGCGACGGCAAGAGTAGAAGTAACCGATCCGGGAACGGTGACAGAGATCAAAGTAACGGGAATCA
>CAOJLW010000191.1 GCA_948438565.1 uncultured Lachnospiraceae bacterium
AAGCGGCCAATCTGGATCCGATTGAGGCCTTGCGGAGGGAGTAGGACGATAGTGGAAAGAGAAAAGGCTTGACAGACAGACGATATCTGCGTCTGTTTGTCAGCTTCCCTATCTGTCCCATGAAAGGATGCCAAATGAGCGTTCTTTAAATTTTTTCTAAAATTTTCTAATACCCTCTTTACAATCCATTTGTTTTTGTGTAATATAATAAAGTCTTTTAAATCTTTTTATCAGTTATTCTTAGTTTATCAAAATAATTCCAGATATTTTTAAAGTTGAATACAAGGAGATATTTTTTTGCAGATCGCATTTTATGGAATTGCGCGTGGGATTGGCACAAGCGCCAATATGGCCGCGGTTGCCGCAGGCATGGTCGGTTATTTTAAGATACAGAACCTGCGCAGTGACCGACAGTCTGCCTTAAAAGCCGCAGACGGGCAGTGGATTTTGACGGATTGCGGCAGATGTAAGGATGCGGCGGATGTCATCGCATCCTGCGATCTTCTGGCATTGAACATTTCTATCCCGGATCAGGGATTAGAAGAAGCCTATTTCAGGCATTCATTAGTTCGAAAGAACGTCATATTCTTGATTGGAAAATATTATCAGGATTCCCCAAATGAATTAAAGCAGCTTGCACACAGATACCGGATCCCGTTGGAGCGAATCTGTGTCATTCCGTATCATCCGGGTTTTGCCTATGCATACGATCAGGATGCCGTTACAAAGGCGCTTCCAGGTATCCATAAACGTGCCAAAAGCCGGCTGGATTGGGAATTTGAGCAACACGTAAAGCGCGCGGCAAGCGCGGTGATAACTTATGGAAAAAGAAAAGGAGAACAAATATATGGATGAAATATTTAAACAGTACGGATCGACGATTATCACGGTTTTAGCCATTGTTGCGGTCATTGGAATTATTACGTTGGTGATTGGAAGCGATACAAGCAGTATCGTCTATAAGGCATTTTCCGAGCTGATTAGCAATTTCTATTTCAATGCGGGCGGTATGGCGCCAGGGGCGTAATGCGGATGGAAGGTGCGAGCGGCGCAGGGAGTCTATTGGACGCTGCCAGCTTTGGGCCGCTTTTGCCGTTTATCCGGGATGAGAATATTACGGACGTCGATTTTAATGGGGCGGATTTGTGGCTGACGGATATCCATAAAGTGAAAGTCAAAGCAGACGCTTCTTTGATGACGCCGAAATTTTTAGAAGTATTTATAAATAAAGTCAGTATGGCGGTAGAGCAGCAATTTAATCCGGCAAATCCGATTCTGGAAGCAGAATCGGATGATCTGCGCATTACGGCGGTGCATGAAGCAGTGACTGGCACCGGACGCGCCTTTTGTATTCGTAAAGCTCCTGCCGTGCCGAGATATAACGCCAAAGAGCTGATTCGACAGAACTATTGTAGCGCAGAGGTTTTGTCGCTTTTGATCCATTGTGTGCTGACGAAAATGAATTTTGTCATATGCGGAGATACGGGGGTTGGCAAGACGGAATTTGCCAAGTTTTTGTCCGGTTATATCCGTCCGCAGGATAAAGTGATTACGATTGAAGATAATCCGGAATGGCATTATGCGAAACTTTATCCGGGAAATGATTGTATTGCGATTAAGGTAAGAAAAGAACACGATGGCGGCAGGGGGAAACGGAGCAATGTAACGACGATGAATTATACCAACGCAATTAAGACCTGTTTGCGGCTCAATCCGTCCTGGATTATGCTTTCGGAGGCGCGTTCTAAGGAGGCCAAATCGCTTTTGGAATGCTGGTCGACCGGAGTAAAGGGCATTACGACCATCCATACGGACAATGTATTAAAAATACCGGATCGCTTTATGAATATGATTCAAAGCTCCGTAGATGCGGATCGAATGGTAAACGATATCTATGACTTTATCGATATTGGCATTTTAATCAGGATTAAGGAGATGCCGGATGGTAAAAGCAGAAGGTACCTAGATCAGATGTGCTTTTTTGACCGTGAACAGGGACAAAATCATGTGTATTTGATGATCGATGAAGGGATATGGAAAGAAAAAATGCTGCCGGATTCCATTCAAAAGAAGATGAAACGAGCCGGTATCTCAAAGCCGTACAAATTTGAATTTTAAGGAGGAAAATACCATGCGAAAAACATTTTTTTATTATCTAAACCCCAAGCATGTATCGGCAGCCGTAGAGGAGTATGGCTATACCTATCGAATCGGCAATACGATTTTCATCTATCTGATGGCGGCTGTTTTGTCCATAGCAGGCGGCGTAATCTTTCGATTGGACGGGGTTTGCGTAGGCGTCCTGGCAGTGTGCGGAATGGCGATGATGCCGCGGGTCATGATCAACAGCTATAAAAATATGTATGAACAAAAACGTTTTTCCGACGTCAATTTGTATATTGAGCAGGTCTTGTATTCGTTTAAAAAGACGCCTAGGATTATCACGGCCTTGCAGGACGTAGAACGGATTTTGGCTGAGGATTCTCCAATGCGGCGCGTAGTTGGGGAAGCCGTTCAATATATCCTGCATGAATACTCGGAGGCCAATTCCATAGAGGATGGCCTGCGGATGATTGAAACGAAGTATCGGTGTCAGAGGCTAAAAGACGCTCATGCGTTAATGCTGAAAACAGAGAAGATTGGCGGGGATTACGATTCCTCGGTAAAAATACTCTTGTCCAGTCGGGCAATCTGTGAGACAGAAACCTGCAAATTTCAAAAGGAGTGTAAAAACCGGCAGCGTATGGTCAATATTGCCATTGTGCTCGTCTGCGGGGTGTGCCTGTTTACGCCGTTAATGATTGCCAAGTGTGCGCCGATTGTCGATATTACCTCGTCGCAGGTCTATAAAATCGGGACGGTGGTTATGATTCTGATTTCCATGCGGACGTATATGAAAGCGGACAGTATGGCGTCAGTCAATTGGCTGCGCAATGAATCGGCTTTGCATGAGGAAGCGCAGAAGGCGCTGTACCGAAAAGTAGTCGAATACGAAGCAATCCGAGAGAGGAATAAGAGTTTTTTATGGGCAATGATTCCGGCAGGTTTTTTTGTTTTGTCTCTATTTCTACATTGGAGATATCTGGCAATTGGCTGTATTCCGATTTTTGCGATTATGCTCAATCAGCATAAAATCGGGCATAAACTGGCGAAAAAGCGTTGTGCGGAGGAAATTTCCAAAGCGTTTCCACAGTGGTTGATGGAAATTTCCCTGTTGCTGCAAGTCTCGGAGAACGTCAATGCGGCTATTCATAAATCTTTAAAAGGGGCGCCTGCAATTTTATCGGAGGCTTTACAGAATATGCAGGGGCGGATTATGGAAGATCCGGAATCCAATGAACCGTATATGAACTTTTTAAGAGAATTTTCACTGATGGAAATCCAGTCGGCTATGGGGATGCTCTATTCGATTTCCTCCGGACGCGGAGGAGATGCGGATATGCAAATTGATGAAATTTTATCAAAAAATGCATCCTTGCTCAGTCAAAGCGAAAACGCGGCCAATGACAGCCGTCTGGCGGCTTTGTACTGGCAGTTTTTATTCCCTTCGATTATCGGAGGGGGAAAACTGGTGGCCGATATGACGTTGGTGGCCATTGCTTTTATGACGACAAATTTATATGCATAAGGAGGAGGAACATGGCGACAATTATCAAATCTTTTATGGGAATTTTTTTCTTTGCCCTGGTCGTTTTTTTAGGACTTGGCATTTTAAATTATCAGACAGACGTCAATCGGGCGACAAACTATAAGCAGGATATTATTATGGAATTGCAAAACAGTAATTTTGCCCCCTCGGTATTAAACGCGTGCATTACGGCCGGAGCGGGGATTGATTACGAGGTGAGCATTGATGTTGCCACAAAAAACGGGGCGCATCAGACGTATACGAACCAGAGTCTTGCAACGAATACGGCGGATGTGGATTCTGCATATGTGACGGTTCGCTATAAAAGCAGACTGCCGTTTCTGGGGATTGAGACGTCCAACAGTTTGCGTGGGTTTGCGAGATAAGGAGGTCTGTGATGCAGGATGGTTTATTTGAAGATTATGGAGAAGCGATGTTATACGTTGTGATTGCAATGACGATTTTAGGATTGATGGCAGAAGCGCTTGGGGCGTTTACGGCATTTTAAGGAGGCAGTATGGAAGAAGCAGTAAGTCAGGTTGGAGAATGGATGATTGGTATGTTAGCGGCAGCAGTCGCAATTGGCGTGATGATGTTGTTGTTAAGTCAAACGGAAGCAGGATCTTTGAGGGATTATATCGTCTATGTTTTGGAAGCGGCCTGTTAAGGAGGGCATATGTTAAGTGTTGTGAAACAATATGGCAGGACAATCCTCTGCTGTGTCATAGCAGCGCTTATCTTTGGCATGGTCTTTCATATCCGGTCGGAAGAAAAGACGGGGTTGATCCAAATCGCCTATGGCAGGGCAGCCAAAGATATGCGGACAATAGATATTTTGGAATATCGGGATACGGATGCATGGCGGGCGGCGGCAGTCAGAACGAAACCGGAAATTTTATTTTGTTATACGAAAACGCTTCCGGGAACGGCGGTCAATGTGGACGCTATGTTTTCGGCAAAAGATGCGGACGGCAGGGAAGCTGTCGTTATGATTACGGATATTTTGGATGCTTCTGGAATGAGTATTTTATATGCGACAGAAGCGGATAAAACAGAAAACCGTCGGATGTTTGCAACGGAGCAGTTTTGTTTTCCGTCTCCGGGATTTTATACGTTGTGTGTCAGAGCTGTCGATACGGAAAACAAGACGGCCTGCGCACAGTATCAATTTCCGGTCACGTGCTATTAAGGAAGGGTGAGCGATGAAGAAAATTGCATTTGGGTTTGCGTGTGGATTTACCGCAATTTTTATTTTTGTTATGATGTT
>CAOJLW010000192.1 GCA_948438565.1 uncultured Lachnospiraceae bacterium
CGCTTTGGCGGTTTTTTGGCCGATGACTAGGTTATACGTGCGTTTGATATGGCTGATAATCGATTCGTCGATTCGATTGCCGCCAAAATGCAGCAAATCACTTAAGACAAGTCCGCCCAAAGAAATCACGGAAATCTCCGTGGTATCGGCTCCAATATCTACAATCATAACGCCCGTAGGCTCGTTGACATCCAACCCAAGACCCGCTGCGTCGGCAATCGGCTTTTCGCAAAGCAGGACGTTTTTAGGTTTGATTTTGCTTTTGTAGAACAGATCAAAGAAAGCTTTTTTCTCTACCTCCGTAATATCCGTAGGAACTGCCACAATATATTCGGCGCCGTGGACTTTCCCTTTTGCCCGTGTTTCCAGAAAGTCAAAGATCATATTCTGCACGTTATTAAAGTCAGCAATCACGCCGTTTACAATTGGAAATGTGACATTGATCGTCTCCGGTGCTTTTTCATACATTGCATATGCAGCGTCCCCATAAGCATACATCTGGTTCTTGTTTACAATGGCAATGGTATTTTTTTCATTTAATATTTTCCCGGTTGATTTACAGAATACTTTGATATTGCAAGTTCCCAAATCAATGCCATAAATATTGTTGTTCATTGTAATTTCTCCCTTCAATCCGCTAACAAAGCAGATGTTCCTCCCTAAAGCTGAAATATTGATTGTCTCCTATGATTATGTGATCCGATAAATGTATGCCCAGCAATTCCCCGCCCTCCCGAATCCTGCGGGTAACCAGCTTATCCTGGGCGCTTGGGTCTGGCACGCCGCTTGGATGGTTGTGCAGCAGAATAATATGAACGGCCTGATAGGTAAGCGCGTGTATAAAAACTTCCCGGGGCGATACCAAAGATGCGTTGACGGTTCCGATAGATATCAGCTCGTCGCCCAACAACGCGCACTGCGAGTCAAACATACACAACAGCAGCTGTTCCCTGTGTTCATGCCGCAGCTCTTCCATATAGTAGAACGCCACCGACGCGGCGTTGTTTAAAGACACCTCGTGAACCCGGGTCGCTTTGACCATACGCTTGGTAATCTCCGCCAGACATTTTAGCTGCACCGCTTTCACTTTCCCAATCCCTGGGATATCCGTCAATTCGCGGAAACTGAGGTGATGGAGGTTTAACAGGCTTTTTTCTCTGCGGTTTAAAATCTCCCGCGCAACATCAATCGATTTTTGACCTGTCGTCCCGGTGCGGATGACCACGGCCAAAAGTTCTGCGTCTGAAAGATATTCTGCCCCATAACGCATACATTTTTCATAGGGTTGCTCGGATTTTGGTAAATTTTTTACCGTTATGTGTTGATTCATGAAAATTCCTTTCTACTCTCTTACCTGTAAAAAATGCTTTCCCAAAATCATCCATGTTATTTTAACATATTAGATCTCTATTAACAAGATTTTGCTCATAAAGTTTTTGCAACGACATGAAAATTCCAAATTTCGCATGATGCCAGGTCAGTCCACCCTGAAAAAATGCCGTATACGGCGGTTTTAACGGTCCGTCGGCGCTCAATTCAATCGAAGAGCCCTGTACAAATGCGCCTGCCGCCATAATGACGTCGCTGTCGTACCCGGGCATAGCCCAGGGTTCCGGCGTCACATACGCGTCTACCGGAGCGGCCGCCTGAATCCCCTGGCAAAATGCCGTCATGGCTCTCGGATCCCGAAACGTAACTGCCTGAATAATATCATGGCGGCTTTCGCTCCCGTTTGGCAGGACGTCAAATCCCAGCGATTCATAGAGATTGGCCGCAAAAATCGCTCCTTTTAAGGCGCCGTTTACCACGGATGGCGCCAAAAACAACCCTTGGTAAAACGATTGGATCACGCCCAAAGAAGCCCCGACTTCTTTTCCAAGTCCCGGTGAAGTCAGACGGTAGGCGGCATGTTCCACACATTCTTTTTTGCCTGCCAGATAGCCGCCAATCGGCGCCAGGCCGCCGCCCGGATTTTTGATCAGGGAACCTACGATTAAATCCGCTCCTACCTCTAACGGTTCCTTATCCTCGACAAATTCTCCGTAACAGTTGTCCACCATGCAGATTACGTCCGGCTTGATCCGTTTGATAAACGCAACAAGCTCCCCGATCTGCGCAACGGAAAGAGTCGGACGGCTGGCATACCCTTTGGAACGCTGAATTGTCGCCAGTTTTGTCTTTTCGTTGATCGCCTGCCGGATCCCTTCATAATCCAAACTGCCGTCCGCAAGCAGATCGACCTGTCGGTAAGAGATCCGGTATTCTGCCAAAGATCCTTTTGACGGACGGATGCCGATAACCTCTTCTAAGGTGTCATAGGGTTTGCCCACCGGAGAAAGCAGCTCGTCTCCGGGACGCAGGTTCGATAACAGCGCCAGCGCCAACGCGTGCGTCCCGCAGGTAATCTGTGGCCGCACCAGCGCGTCCTCTCCCCGAAAACACTTTGCATAGACGGCTTCCAGGGTATCCCGTCCCAGATCGTTATAACCATATCCGCTGGTCGCCTGAAAGCATTCCGCCGAAACGCGGGCCTCCTGCATGGCGCGCAAGACCTTTGCCTGGTTAAATTCCGCCGTCTGATCTAACGCCGCAAACCTTTCCTTTAAACCCTCTTCTATCCGAACGCCAAAGTCATAGACTTCTTTGCAGACGCCAAGACTTTCATATTGTTGCTGTAATCGTGCATTATGATTCATAGCATATCCCCTTTTCCTGTAAAACAGTCAGCATTTGTTGTAATAAAGCATTCTCATCGTAAGCAAACTGCCCTTTATCCAGCCAAATCGTATCCCGTTCCCGGCCAAACCAGGTCAGCTGGCGTTTGGCAAAATGCCGGGTGTCCCGTTTTAACGTATAGACGGCCTCTTCCAGCGACATTTCCCCATCCAGATAGGCGAGCATTTCTTTATAGCCAAGTCCCTGCATCGATACCATGCCTTTATGGCATCCCATCTCTTTTAGCTTTTTAACCTCCTCCAACAGGCCGTCCTCAAGCATCTGATCCACGCGTTTTTCAATCTGCGCATAGAGCCGGCTCCGTTCATCGTTTAGCACAAAATAGGCAAAACGATACGGGGAGCTTTTTTCCCTCTCCTTGGCGTTGTGCTCAGAAATCGGATAGCCGTTTTCGTAATAAAATTCCAACGCACGGATCACCCGTTTGACGTTATTGGGGTGAATCGCATCCGCAGACGCCGCGTCCACTTCCCTCAAACGCCGGTGTAAAAAAAGGCCGCCTTCCTGCCTGGCCAATACGGTCAGCTCTGCACGGATGGATCCGTCCGTCCTTTCTTTGGAAAAATCAATGTCATACAACACGGACTGAATATAAAACCCGGTTCCCCCGGCCAAAATCGGAATCCTGCCGTCATCATAGACGGCCTGTATCGCCTGCTTGGCCAGCTTTTGAAACAGAACAATATTAAATTCTTCGTCCGGCATCCGCTCGTCGATCAAATAGTGTGGAATCCCCTGCCGTTCTTTCGGCATAATTTTAGCGGAGCCAATATCCATATAGCGGTATACCTGCATGGAATCCGCTGAAATAATGGAACCTTGTATTTTATGCGCAAGCTTCAACGATAAATTGGTTTTGCCGACGGCGGTAGGCCCGGCCAATATGATTAACGGCTGTTTCATAGTCTATACAATCCTTTTAAATTTTTTCTCCAGCTCCTGCTTGTCCATCGATAAAATCGTCGGTCGGCCATGCGGGCAAAAATACGGGTTTTCTAAGCCAAGCAGCTCCTGGATCAAAGCTTCCGCTTCCTGCCGCCTTAAGGTATGGCTGCCTTTTACAGCCGCTTTACAGGACATGGACGCAATTTTTTCCAAGACCAGCTCCGGCGTACGCGCTTTTTGAATTTCTGTGGACGCGCCTAAAATTTCTAAGAGTATCTGCCGGGCGTCTAAGCCGAACAGATTGCCGGGTATGCCGCAAACCGCATATTCCCTGCCGCCAAAGGGTTCGATTTCAAACCCGAACTCCGACAACTGCCCCCGTAAGGCGTCCAGCGCCTGCTCTTCCTGACTGTCTAACGTCAATACCAACGGAGGAGAAATCATCTGTGTCGTAAATTCCTTACTGCGCAGAGACTTTACGGTCTTTTCATACAGCACCTTTTCATGCGCCGCATGCTGATCGATGATAAAAAGCTTTTCATCGTATTCGATCAGCCAGTAGGTTTCAAAAAGCTGCCCGATAATCCGATGCTGCCGCCTGGCCTGTTCCGACAAAAACCTGCCTTCGTAGCGCAGCTCTTCCTGGACATAGTCTGCCGGACGCGCCTCTTTTTGCATTTTCGGGCGAACGTCGCCGTATTGTCTTGGCATAGCCTGCCTTGCTGCCAGAGGAGACGTTTGCTTTTCTGGGGCGAGCGTTGACGTCGTATTTTGCCGATTGTCCGTCGGATGCGGGTATTTGGGTTCATAGGGAGAATCCACTCGAACGGCCGCGGCCGCCTTTAGCAGACGATTTTTCTCAAACGGCTCCGGAAGCTTTTCTTTGGACGGCGGCACGGATTCCTTTTGGGATTTTTTTTCTTCTAAGGATACGGATTTGATATGCTCCTGATCAAAAAGCTTCTCCCGGATACAGGAGGAAAGCATTTGATAAATATCTTCGTTTGATCCAAACCGCAGCTCCATTTTAGCCGGATGCACATTGACGTCCAAAAGCCTGCCGTCAAACGTCAGGTATAAAACGCAAAACGGATATTGACGCTGCATCAGAAAATTCCGGTAAGCGTCCTCAATGCTTTTGGCAATCAGAGGACTTCTGATATACCGCCGGTTAATAAAATAGTTTTCAAAATTCCGATTGCCTCTGGAAATGACAGGTTTACCTAAAAATCCACGGACGGTAAACAGTTCGTTTGTTTCTTCGATTTC
>CAOJLW010000193.1 GCA_948438565.1 uncultured Lachnospiraceae bacterium
CGCCGTTTCCGCAATTTCAGACGACACAGAGGCCGGATCGGGCGGCCATGTCGATTTTGGAGGGCAGAGTTGTCGTGCTGGTGGATAATTCGCCTACCGGACTGATTTTGCCAACGGATTATAACTCTTTTATTAAAACGAGCGACGACTACTATAACCGTTGGGAGATTGCTTCTTTTGGACGTTTGATACGGTATCTGGCTGCTTTTTTTGCTATGACGGTTCCCGGACTGTATCTGGCGGTGACGAATTTCCATACGCAGGTTTTGCCGACAAGCCTGTTGTTGTCTTTCGCCGCGGCGAGGGAGGGAGTGCCGTTTCCGGCGGTTGTAGAGGCGCTTTTAATGGAAATTGCGTTTGAACTTTTACGGGAAGCCGGCGTGCGGCTGCCGGGGGCGATGGGCAGCACGATTGGAATTGTGGGCGGCCTGATTATCGGGCAGGCTGCTGTAGAAGCCAACATTGTCAGTCCGATTGTCGTCATTGTGGTGGCGTTTACCGCGCTATGTTCTTTTGCAATTCCAAATGAGGAATTTGCCACATCGTTTCGGCTGTTAAAATTTGGGTTTATTTTTTTGTGCTCCTGGCTTGGTTTTTATGGTTTTCTCTATGGATTGCTGTTGGCGTTAATACACCTTTCCCATTTAAAGAGTTTTGGGATTCCGTATCTTACGCCGTTTGTAGGGGCGGATCTCAATGGGTATGAGGATGAGCGGGATTCTTTGATCCGGCAGCCTTTGTTTTTGATGCGGCGGCGCCCCATCTATGCGAAGCGGAATCAGAGAATACGTTTGAGGAGGAAGAATCCGGATGTTTTCAAAAAATAATAAAATTTCAAAACGACAGATGTTCCGTTTGCTGACTTATGATTTATTGGGGATTGGGACATTACTGCTGCCTTCGGCGTTAGCTTCCCAAACACAAAAAAACGGGATGCTTGCAATTGTCATTGGGATTGCGGCAGGAATCCTGTATTGTTTTCTGATTGGATGGCTGGTAGGAGCGATGGAAGATGAGGAAAGCTATCCGATATTTTTAAAACGCAGTTTTGGAACGGTGATTGGTACGGTGGCGTTTCTTTTTTATGCGGTGTACTATATTGCGCTGGGCGGCTATGTAACCTATATATTCGGGCATTTGATTGTGACGGAATTATTGAAGGAGCAGTCGTTTTACTGGATTGTGATCGGAATTTTGGGTCTTGCGGCCTATGGGATTGTCAAAGGGATTGAAGGGCGGGCCAGAATTTATGAGATTTTATTCTGGTTTTTAATGGCTCCGTTGTTTTTGATGCTGTTTTTGTCGGCTAGAGATGTGGAAGTTGCCCGACTGTTTCCATTGTATGGGGAAAACGTAAAGGGAGTTTTGACCGGTGCGTATTTTAGTTTTGAAGTATTTTCTTTGGGAGGGTTTGCTTTGTTTTTGACGCCGTTTGCAAAAGAAAAAAAATCCATTCGTGGAGCGGGTCTTGCGGCTGTTTTATTTAGCGGTCTGGTATTGTTGGCAATCTATGGCGTCTTACAGGGGATTTTTGGCGTGGCGGCTATGGAGAGGCTGGAATATCCGGCTGTGACGCTCATGAGTATGATTCAGATTCCGGGCGGCTTTTTGCAGAGGCAGGATGCCCTGATGGTGGCGATTTGGTTTTTTACCGTCTTTGCGCTGCTAAGCAGCAGTTTGTTTTATGCAGCGGAAAATTTAAAGGAGTTTTCCAAAGGGAAAAAAGAATCATGGTGGATTGCGCTTGCAGCCGTAGGTTTTTTTGGAATAGCGGTATGCAGCTACCGTTCGGCGGAGTTTACGGATTTACTGCACAGGATTTTTTTGCTGGCGGCAACGCCGCTTGTGGTTTTGATCCCGCTTTTTGCAGGCGTGTGCGTTAAATGTCGCGGTAAAGGTAGGAAAGCGCTGTATGGCGCGGCGATTTTGGGTATCAGTCTGCTGTATGGTGGATGCAGTACCATGGAGCTGGAAAACCGGCAATTTCCGTTGGCTATGGGAATCGATATCAAGGAGGATTCCTGTCTGGTCAGCTTTAAGTTTCAGGATCTTTCAGGGATTGCCGATCAAAATGCGGACGCTCCCGGCGGTACGGATTTTTATATTGAGGATAAAGATTTTTTTACCGGGATTACAAAGTATGCCAACGATTCCAATAAAATGATGGATTACAATCATATGAAGGCGTTGGTGTTGTCGGAGGAATTTGCGGAGGATACCGAATCGTTGCAGAATTTCCTGCAAATTTGCAACAAAGAGAGCTTGATCGCACGCAATACCTTGCTTTTTTTTGCCAAGGATGCGGCGGAAATTCTGTTGTTGGATCAGAATTTGGATATAGCGATTGGCGCCTACTTGGAAGAGATGGTGGAAAGCAGAGAAGATTACAGCTTAAAAGATGCGGTTACTCTGGGGGATTTATACAATGATATGGCCAATGAAGAACAGCTTTTGCTGATCCCTGTATTGGAGGATTCGGGCGGCCTTCCGGTGATTCGGAAATATTATGCCGTTTCCGGCGGAGAGCTCAAGGGAGAGGTTGCAATTGAGGATACCATTTTATCTTATTTAAGCCAGGGTAAGCTGAAAAAGCTGCAATTTTCTTTGGAGGACGGGACGCCTATTTCCATCAACCGGATACGAGTGAAAGGGGATTTTGCCAGGGGGGAGTCGGTTGTCTATCACAATAAAATCCGTTTAGAGGTTGTTGTGGAAAAAGAAATTAAGGCCAAAGGCAGCGAAGGAGAAAAAATAAAGAAACAGATTGAGGCATTGTTTTTGGGGAGGCTGCAAGAGAGCTCGAAAAGACTCCTTCACGATCCTGGGATCGATTTGAGCAATAGTTTTTATAAGCTGGGTATGTATGACAGGGAAAAATATGAACGCTGGAAGGGTGATTTTCCAGGATATCTGAAAGATTTGGAATGTGAGTTTTTCGTGGAGGCAATTTTATTGAATGAACGCGGATAATTTTTTGTATAAGAATCCATTTTTTGGAAATTCTATAGATAAATAAAATGTACCCTCAGTAGATCAGGGAATAGAATGGAGATGGATTTATGAAAAAATTTTATCGGGCAGGATGGATGGGTTTGGCAGTCTGTCTATGTTTAGCAAGCGCATACGGATATCGGCGTCACAGTCTACAGCAGGATTTGGCGGAGAGGATTTTGCGTTTTCATGTTATTGCCAACAGTGACAGCAGTAAAGATCAGGCTCTTAAATTAAAAGTCAGAGATAAAATTGGCGGATATTTGAAGGAAAAACTGGATCAAGCAGACGGTCTGGAGGAATCCGAACAGGTAGTGGAGGCCAATTTGGCTCAGATTGAGGATTGCGCCCGGGAGACGATTCGGCAGGAAGGGTATGATTATGCCGTGAAGGCGCAGATAGCGGAAACGGATTTTCCGGAAAAGACGTATGGGGAGTATACGTTTCCCAGCGGACGCTATCATGCCTTGCGGGTCGTGATTGGAGACGGCATTGGACAAAACTGGTGGTGCGTGATGTATCCGAATCTTTGCTTTTCCAATAGCGTATATGAGGTTGTGGAGGAAGGAGCCGACGAAAGGCTCCAGGCGGTCTTGGGCGATGAAAACTATACGGAGATGATGGCGGAAGGGAATATTCAGGCGCGGTTTAAGTATTTGCCGTTTTTGAACAACCTTTGGTGAGAGAGCGTTGCAGCAGGGAAGAGACGTATTGAAACTGCCGTATGGTAAAAAGTATGTGAATCTTTTCTTGACAAAGATGTAATATCATAATAGAATAAAAACAGAATATAAAATTGTATAATTATTATAAAAATTTTAAATATAATGTCAAATATAAGTAATATTTTACAAAGAAGTGTTTGGAAAAATCTTTTAGTTTAATTTTATGTTTATGAGTGCAAACAAGTAACAATTGGGGATTGTTATTTGTTTGTGTTTTTTATCAGTGAAAGAAAGAAGGAGGGATTAAAAAGTTTTCGTAGCTGTTTTGCTAATGATTAGCTAGAAATGTGAAACGAAGGGAGAGAATATTAAATGAAAGTGAAAAAGCAGTTTATGCAGATGATAAAACGAAGCGTATGCGCAGTGTTGTCATTTGCAATGGCAGTTACCTTGTTGACGTCGGCAGATATCTTTGCGCAGGCGGCGGAAACGGAACCTATGTTTACAATTGCCAAAGGAGGGACGCGTTTTTTTGACTATGCGGATATTAATCAGTCCGTCAGCGGGGATCCGAGTGTTATCACTGTGGAAACAGGGATCCGATCGCAAAAAGCGTTGTTTAATTGTGAAAGTCAGGCTAATCATAACCTGTCAGGTTATTCGACAACGCCCAATGGGGAAATGGATATATCGGAGGCAGAGTTTTTGGTAGAGAGTTCCGGTGATGCTTATACGATTTATAATGAAACGGAGCAGAATTATCTGGCGAATGGAGGCGGCTTCAGCGCTTATTTTGCCAAAACAGAAATAACGCATGCTCTAAACCGGGTGGAACATGAGGACGGAACAAGTTCATTTGAAATTTGCCGTGTTAGCGATGATCGTTTGAATGGCAGATATGTGTATTTCTATTATGCTGTTATGACGTTTGATTCTGTCAGTGAGAAAACGGATTCATTGAAAGCGCTCGGTGATTTTGAATTTATATTTTTAGAAAAAAAGGATAAGCCATCCAATTTGGATCCCATACCGGGTTATCAGCGCGTAAGCGAGATTCAGTCCGGACATTCTTATTTAATAACAAAATTTTACCATGATGAAGAGTATGGCGATGTAATATTCGTGTTATATCCTCGCAATAGCAATATAGAATTATCTAAGCTGTATCGTACAGTGGAAATTCCGGGTGTTTTGCTCACTGCTGTGGGTGATTATGGACAGAC
>CAOJLW010000194.1 GCA_948438565.1 uncultured Lachnospiraceae bacterium
CATGCTGTCCCAACACCAGACCGTCCGCATCTCCTACAGAAACATAAAACGGATACTTGCTGGACGATGTCGTATTGTCCTCGGAAGGCTGCGACATACCGTCGTTAGAAGAATCCTCTGGTTCCCCGGTGTCTAAGCTGTCAATCATACCCTCCCAGGTGATCTCTTCATCCACCCTAGAACGCACAATGACATCCATGCCGCTTGCAATCATATCCCGGTTCTGCTCGTTGACCAACCCTTTAATCCGATACTCACCCGCAGAAAGAATCGTAATATATGCCGACGATTCCTCCGGCGAATTCCCGTCATTGATCGATTTGATCATACCGGACGCCGTACTTAATACCTGCGAATTATCAATCCTCTTTTGCAGCTTATCCATTTCCAGTTTTTTACTGGATTTTTCAAATTCAGACTGCTTAATCTGTGTTTGCAGCGTCTGAATCTGCGTTGTATATTCGAATTTATCCGCTTCCGCCGCTTTCGCCCGCTCTTTTTCCAAATCGCTGATCTGACGATTAAAATTGCTGATTTCAATATCCTGATTTTCAAGCTCCAATTTAGCCTGTTCAATCTCCAGGCTCAAATCCTCGGTATCATAGCGAAACAACGGCGTGCCTTCTTCCACGCTGTCTCCGACTTCCACGAAAACCTCGCTGATTGTCCGCTCCGAATCCGCATTGATCTCAACCGTCTCCTGGGGTTGCACCACGCCGGAATAGCGGTTCTGCACCCCGGTTGCCGTTCCCATAATCTTCGAAACCTTTTCCACATAGACTCTGTCGTTACTGTCCTTGCCGTTATTCCCCAAAAAATACCAGATTCCAGCCGCCGCCGCTGCCGCCACTACGATTGTACCAAGCAATACTGCTATTTTTTTCTTACTCATCTTGCCCTCCTGCCATATATCTACCGCAGCAAAAAAGATGGCTGCGGATTTGCTCACTATATCCGTAACCATCTTATCATTATATCCTTATAAATACAAATCTATTTTATTAAAAATTCCTTAATAATGATCCATTTTATCCGACTTCAAACGTAAATTTTCCTGCAAAATACGCTTCCAAATCTGTAATTTTAACTCTTTCCTGCTCCATTGTATCGCGATCGCGTACCGTAACCGCCCCATCCTCTTGTGAATCAAAATCGTATGTTACGCAAAACGGCGTGCCAATCTCATCCTGCCTGCGGTAACGTTTCCCGATATTGCCTCTGTCGTCAAACTCGCAATTATAGAGCTTGGAAAGCTGTGCAAATACTTTTTCGGCGCCTTCATTTAATTTTTTCGACAATGGCAGCACACCGACCTTGACCGGAGCCAACGCCGGATGAAAATGCAATACTGTACGCATATCCGGCTTTTCCTCCGTGCCAATATTTTCCTCGTCATACGCGGCGCATAAAAATGCCAAAACAACGCGATCGGCGCCCAAAGACGGCTCAATGACATAGGGAATATATTTTTCTTTTTTCTCATCGTCAAAATAGCTCATATCCTGACCGGAAGTATCCTGATGCTGCGTCAAATCATAATCTGTCCTGTCCGCAATACCCCATAGCTCTCCCCAGCCAAACGGGAATAAGAATTCAATATCCGTCGTCCCCTTTGAATAAAAACAGAGCTCTTCTTTGGAATGATCTCTTAAACGCATCTCTTCTTCTTTGATTCCAAGACTTAAGAGCCAGTCGCGGCAAAATCCTCTCCAATACTGGAACCATTCCAAATCCGTCCCGGGTTCACAGAAAAATTCCAGCTCCATCTGTTCAAATTCCCTGGTACGGAATGTAAAGTTACCAGGCGTAATTTCATTACGGAAGGATTTTCCAATCTGTCCAATTCCAAACGGTATTTTTTTGCGCGAGGTTCTCTGGACATTTTTAAAATTAACAAAAATGCCCTGTGCGGTTTCCGGCCTTAAATATACGGTATTCTTGGCGTCCTCCGTCACGCCCTGGAAGGTTTTAAACATCAGGTTAAACTGACGAATATCCGTAAAATTATGCTTGCCGCAGGTCGGACAGGCAATTTGATTGTTTTCAATAAACGAAAGCATTTCCTCCTGGGACCAGCCGTCTACGGATCCTTCCAACGCCACCTGATGTTCCTCTGCATAATCTTCGATCAGTTTATCCGCGCGGAAACGCTCATGACACTCTTTACAGTCCATCAAAGGATCCGAAAAACCGCCCAAATGGCCGGAAGCCACCCAGGTCTGCGGGTTCATTAAAATAGCGCAGTCCACGCCGACATTATAGGGGTTTTCCTGTACGAATTTCTGCCACCAGGCTTTTTTTACGTTGTTTTTTAATTCTACGCCCAGGTTGCCATAATCCCAGGTATTGGCAAGGCCGCCATAAATTTCAGATCCGGGATAGATAAATCCTCTTGCCTTTGCCAATGCAACAATTTTATCCATTGATTTTTCCATACTGATTTCCTCTCCATCTTATTGATATATGATATATGTAAGGCTGGCTTCCTCACTTGCGCCTTCGCCCGTAATAGAAACCAGATCTTTTTCTGTCACCTTGGTATCCTGTGCAGATACATATAAAACTTCGCCTGGTACGCAGACGTCTACATTTGCCTTAATAATCACGACCCGATTGTCGTCATTGGCTAATACATCTTCTTTGGTGGTCTGTTTTTGCTCAATTTCCCCGTCTTCTTTTACGACGCTGTAAAATTCCGTATCGAAATCATATCCGGCTGCACGCGCTGTCACAACAGTCCCGGTAAAAAGCTCAATCCCGTTAAAACCTGTATAATCCTCATAGGAATCATATTCCATCCGAAGCTTCGCAATCCCTTCTTCTACGTCAAAAGAAGCCTTTTCGACTGTCTCGCCATTTTCAGCCGTATACGTTTCGACATGGGTCGTAATATAATCCTCGAGCTCGCTGGCATCGTAATATTCCTTATCCAAATCCTCTACATCAATACTGATAATGCGCCCTTTTTTTTCAATAAAAACGGTGCTGGTATCTGCATCGATTTTCTTTCCACAGCCGGATAATACACCCATACAAAGAATCAGCAACATGGTTATACATAGTATCTTTTTCATTTTCTTCTCCTGCCTTCCGTAATTATTGCCAATCTATGCCATTATACTATGTTCTTAGAAAGATTTCAACCTGCGATTGCCTTTAAAATTTCCAGGGAACGAAATGTACAGGGAGCCTGCATCACAAAAAAGCTGTCCATCACCTGCTCAAAGGCTTTTTGAACCGCTTCGGAAACCTGAAACGTATAGAGTTTTTCCAGCTTTGCAGTCAAAACATACTGCATCGTATAGAGTGTCGAAGCGTCTATGCGCACCGCATCTTCTTCCCTTGGACATCCGGCGCAAAGCATACCCTGGCGTTTGACGGAAAACCACTGGAGAGATTCCTTATTTCCGCAGGACTGACAGGAAAAAAGATTGGGGTACTCGCCCTCGGCAAGCAAAATGCGCAGCTCAAAGACCCTGCGTATCAGACGATTATCCAGCGCAGTATTTTCCAATGCACGTAAGGTCTGGTACAAAAGTCCCAGCAGTTCCAGGCCATCGTTATTTTCCTGCGCATAGACGCCTGCCGCCTCCAAAAAATAAAATCCATAACAGGCGGCCTCTGGATCGGCGGACAGTCCCCGAAAATAATTGGAAATCGTCGCCTTTGCAAGGTTATATGTACTGCGCCCCTGAAAGAATTCAAATTCTCCAAAGGAAAAAGGGTTGGTTGCAGCCAATAGCTGGCTGGTGGGACGCCTTGCTCCCCTCGCAAAGGCTGTAATCTTCCCTCTTTCTTTTGTCAAAACAGTAATTCTCTTGTCATATTCGCCAATCGGCATGGCATTTAACACCATTCCCGTTAAAACTGCCTGTTCTCCCATAACCGTCCTTCCCTTTTTTTTGACTCGCTGTCTCTTCCATTGTCTGCCGCCCGGCTCCTTCCGCCTGCATACTTTGCCGGTAGGTCAGATAATCCGAAATTTTTCCGCTCAATTCAAAATTTTTCCATGCATCTTCTACCATCTGCCGTCATCTCCTAAGTATGATTATTACATAGTTAGGTTGTCCTTCTTTGGCGGAATCATACCAGATAAAAAATGGTATTCTTACATCTCTTCTCTACGATAGCCAAAATTTCTCATCAAAGCATCCGAATCCCGCCAGTCCTTTTTTACCTTGACCCAGAGATTTAGGTTGACCCGGCAACCCAGCATCTGTTCCAGCTCATAACGGGCATTCGTACCGATTTTTTTGAGCATAACGCCGTTTTTTCCAATAATAATCCCTTTATGGGAAGTCTTTTCACAGATAATCGTCGCCTCAATATCCTGTAGCTTGGCCGAACCCTTCCGCCGTTTCATGCTCTCAATCATCACCGCAATCCCATGGGGGACTTCCTCATTGAGCGCATGAAGCGCTTTTTCGCGGATTACTTCGGCTACAATCTGGCGTATCGGTTGATCGGTCACCACATCCTCTTCATAAAACATCGGCCCATATGGCAGATACTCAAATATCGTATCCATGACATCGTCCATATTATGACCGCGCAGCGCAGATGCGGGAATAATTTCATCAAAATCATATGCCTTGCGGTAGGTATCGATCGATTCTAAGATCTTGCCTTTTTCTACGGTATCGACTTTGTTAATCACCAAAATCACCGGCAGTTTGGTTTTTTCCAACTGCTTTAGGATATGGCGCTCTCCGGCGCCGATATAGCTGCTTGGCTCCACCAGCCAGAGGATCACATCCACATCCTCTATGGCCCCTTCCGCTGCATGAACCATATATTCCCCCAGCTTATTC
>CAOJLW010000195.1 GCA_948438565.1 uncultured Lachnospiraceae bacterium
ACGGCCCCCAGCTCTCCGGCGTATATTCCGTCTCGTTTTTGCCATTGGCTTCTTCGAGCAGATTCTTTAATTTGTCCTTGTCTACGGTCGGCTGTGGATCCGGTTTCTTTAAGCCGGACATCTTTTCCGTCAAGTCCTGCCATGCCACATCCACTTCTGTCTGGCTTGCGTCCGCTTTTTCGTATATGCCGTTTGCATAATCCAAAGCCTCTTTAAACGGCCCCCAGCTCTCCGGCGTATATTCCGTCTCGTTTTTGCCATTGGCTTCTTCAAGCAAATCCTTTAATTTTTCTTTGTCTACTGCCGGTTGCGGCTCTGGTTTGAAAACCAATTTATTTCTTGCTTCGGTTAAATTCTGTAAAATTTGATCTACTTCCGTCTGTGACATATCCGAATAGGCCAATGCCGTCTGCGCCTCTGCTAAAGCTGCTCGGAATACAATCGTGCTATTTGGCAGATATTGATTTAAATTAATTTGTTCCGCTTCAGCCACTTCACTCTCTAACGCTGTCTTTTGCGCCGGCTGTTCTCCCGTGTCTTTTAACAAATCTGCCGTCGCCCGATCCAACGCTTCAAAAGCTGCGTCCACTTCCGTCTGTGTGGCGTCCCGATAACTGAGCGTCCGCTCCGCCTGCGCCAATGCTTCAGAATAGGCCTGTGCAAGCGCCG
This sequence comes from uncultured Lachnospiraceae bacterium, assembly GCA_948438565.1. GTDB lineage: Bacteria > Bacillota > Clostridia > Lachnospirales > Lachnospiraceae > Roseburia_B. The sequence continues at coordinate 670 of CAOJLW010000195.1, forward strand.
GAGTATAAAGGGTCAAATCCGTATATTTGCTTTTGGCATTCTGTACTTTGCTTTCCAATAGCGCGCTGTCACACTCCTGCGCTGTTTCTCTCACCAACACGATACAAGAAGCTGTTTTGCCATTTACCGATGTAGCCGTTACGGTTGCCTGTCCTGCTGCCTTAGCCGTAATCTGACCATTCTCCAGGGCAATGACCTCTGAATGATCCGTACTCCAAACCACCGTTTTATCCGATCCGTAATATGGCATAATGGAAGCCACAAGAGACGTCACATCACCTTGATTCAAAACAAGTCTTTCTTTTTCGAGACTGATGGATTCGACTTCTTTGGTCGCGGCAACCGTAACCTTACAAACTGCCTGAACGCCGCCGTATGCTGTGATAGTGATATCCGCTGTACCGGTTTTATACATACCGGCCGTTACCGTGCCGTCTGACGATACGCGCGCCACAACCGGATTGGAGCTTGTATAGGACAATTCCTTATACGTTGCGTCCGCCGGTTCTATCGTAGCTGAAAGCTCTTTGCTTTCTCCAAGATTTAACGTCATTTCTGCATCTGCACGAACCGCAGTTGGCGCGATTATGCCGTCTTTTTTGGAATATACATAAAATTCTGCCGCCGTAATATGTTTATCGCCGCCTTCTCCTTCCGTTTTAAGCGCGCGCAGCTGAATGCGCCGCATAGAAATTGCACTGTCAAACGCCGCTTCTTTCATCGTGCCGTCATTTGCCCAGTTTCCTTCTTGTATTTTGACCCAATCATCCTCGTTTTCTGTCGCGCTATAGTATAACGCATACTTTAAAATACATCCATTCACCGAATTCTGACGTGGTACATAAGCAAACTTATCCGCCGTTACCGTTTTCCCAAAATCAATCGTAAATTCATTCCGGAGATTATTTGGAATGTCCGGCTTTAAATCCGTGTCAGCGCCATATTTCGTATGCCAATATGACTGTTCATTGCCGTCAATTGCATGACTGGCAGGGCCATCTTGCCCCGGAGGGGTCGACTGATTACCATGCTCACTGCCTGCCGTTGCCGTCCAGCCTGCATTGGAAAGTTTCTCAAAATCATCCTTTTCCCATACTGCATACAGCGTAATATCAGCAGACGGCGCCGTATATACGGCATTTGCAGCATATGTCCGTTTCCCATCGCTCCATCCTGCAAACCGATAACCGATCGTGGTCGCATTACAACTCGGAAGCGTAATGCTGCTGCCAATTTCCACGGATATTGGCTCCGGCAGAGTTCCTGTGCAATCCATTTCAGAGGCAAACGCCACATTGACAGGAGCAAGCTCTGATTCAAATACGACAAATGCATCCATTTCCAGTTTCTTGCCCGCCTGCGTCTTTAATACAATCGTATGCTCTCCATAATCCAGTCCGCGCTTGGAAAAAATTACCTGTTGGGAAAGGCTTTCATCTGCAACGCAGTTTGCCTTACCGACTTCCTTCCCATCAATCAAAACGGTATATTCACCCCAATTATTGGCTACCGTATTCTTGGATGAAATCACATCAATTCCAACGCCTGTAAACTCCAACGTAATCGTCTCATTACCTGTACATGTCTGAATATATTTAATCGTACCCTGATAGTTTTTAGAGTCCTCCCAGTTTTGCCATCCACCTACATATTGAATTTGACTGTCTCTATCGTCAATCCATTTCCCAGCTACCGGAGCTGGTTCAAGGCCTTCAATTGCAATCAGATCCGAATGTTTTCCCTCTTTTCCATCCGCCACTGCGGCCACGCGATACCGGACATTGCCGCTATCTTCAAAGCTCGTATCGTCTATGTAAGAAGTCTCTGTAATATGATTGGCAATCTGTATAAAGTCTCCGTTGATTCTGCGGTATACATTATAAGAATCCGCGCCATCTACTGCATTCCATGTAATCGTTGTCGCAGTTCCGTCATACTCCGCGGCTCCGCCTTCCGGCGCTGCAAGCCTGGACTCAGTCGACGCGTCGCCAAATCCGGTAATCGTATAGGTTTCCCCTTTCTTCGTCTCAAAGGAAATCCGATTCTCGGCTGCTTTTGCAGTTGAAACAGTCGACCCCTTCGAGTCCTTGACAATGGCGTCCTCTATACCCGGATACTGCACGGCACAGTCGCCGCCGTTCTTAGATAGAATCTGCACGGACGCGGCTTTACCGTCGTCCCATTCAATGCCCAATTCAAAATTGCCTCTGGCAACGATGCCATTTACGGAACCTTTTGCCCACACATCCGGAAGAGACGGCAGAATATTAATATATCCCACATTGCTCTGCATCAGCATTTCATTGACGCCGGAGGTATAACCAAAATTGCCGTCAATCTGGAACGGAGCATGGCTGTCCCAAAGGTTTGGATAAATACCGTTTTGGAATAAGCTTTGAATCAGCATATGTGATTTATTGCCGTCCCCGGTTCTCGCCCATGCGTTGATACGCTGTCCCATACCCCAGCCGGTGCTGTTATAGCCGCGATTTTCTAACGAAACAATCGCAGCGTCTATATATTCTTTATTTTCCACAGAAATCAAATCGCCCGGGAACAGAGCCAGCAAATGGGACATATGACGATGCCCGTTTTCAAAAGAGGCAATCGGTCCGTCTGCGGTCTGACCCAACGTAGTCTCATCATACCATTCTTTGATCTGACCGCTGTCGCCAATTTCAATCGGCATCAATCTTGCCTGATTTTCTCTCCATTGCGCTGCCAGATCCGCATCTACGCCCAATGTCTCCGCTGCCGTTATCGCATCTTCATACAACTGCCAAATCAATTCCTGTTCATAAGCATTGCCCATCGTATACGGCCCCATTTCCGGAGAATAGGCCGGAGCCGATACCAGTCGGGCGCTTTTTTTGCCATCGACGGTAATCTCCTGTCCGCTGTCGATCAAAACCTGATCATAGAGGATTGCCTCTTCCTTCAACATCGGATAGATATTTTTCGCCATATATTCCGTATCGCCGGTATATTCATAATGTTCCCAGCAGTTTTGCAGAATCCAGGGCACTGCCGCCGGCGACCATCCCCAAGAAAAGTCCCAACCCGGACAGGTCCATCCAAACGGCGTATTCTGCGTATGGGCAGTAAACCCGTTCGCCTCGCCCGCTTCGCTTTTAATTCCGTAATATGCTTCGGCCGTATTGCGCCCCGGCTCTCGCAGGGAATCCACATATTCTATAATCGGTATCGCGCATTCCGCCAGATTGGCCGAATATGTCGGCCAGTAATTCATCTGAAGGTTGACATTCATATGGTAATCGCTGCCCCATGGAACACGATTGGCGTCGCCCACACGGTTTTGCCATACGCCTTGCAGATTAGACGGCAGATCGCCCGGCCTGGACGATGTAATCGTCAAAAATCGGCCATATTGATACAGTAAAACCTCAAGCAGTCGTTTTTCCGGATCGGTGGCCGTATTGTTCTTATATGCTGCAAGCAGCTGATCCGTGGGTTTTTCAGAAGCTTCTAAAGCAGACTGCCCCAGCTCTAAGGTTACCCGATCGAACAGCTCCTGATAATCCTCAAGATGACGTTTTTTTACGGCGTCGTATCCCTTGGCCGCCGCGCGCTTGACTGTCTTACTCACGCTTTCGGCAAGCTGTGCGTCGGATTCACCGGTTCGGTAAACCGGATAGTCATTTTTATAGTCGGTATCCGCAGAAATATAAATCACTGCTTCATCAGCGCCTGTAATATCCAAAGACTGGTTGTCGCTTCCTGCGGAAATCGTGCCGGAAGTCTCGACTTTGAGCATGGAATTAAATTTCAGCTGATTGTCTTGCATCTTACCGGCAGTGACAAGCGTCCCGGCCTCGGCGTCCGCCGTATATCCAGCCTCTTTGCCAAGCTTTCTCGCCTGTACGCCTTCTGCATTATCTACCGGAAAGCTGATGTTAAAATCCATCTTTTGACTGCCGTCCGCCGTCAATTTCATCGCGAGGACATTGTCCAGATAGCTGATAAAATACTCGCGGTGATACTCCGTCTGAGCGGCCGTAAAGTCCACATTGGCAATACCCGTCGTTAAATCCAAATTACGTTCGTAGCCGCTCCTGGCCGTCTGGGACGTCAAGCCGTCAAACGTCAG
>CAOJLW010000196.1 GCA_948438565.1 uncultured Lachnospiraceae bacterium
TACAGACAAAACAGGGGAACCAGCGGAAGATATTGCAACCGGGAGATAAACCGGAAGTATGTTTTGCCATTTGTGAAAATGATGAAGTGGAAGCCGTATACGCTTACTGTAATTTGCATAGCCTATGGAAAGCGTAATTGGGCAAAAGGCATTGAGTTGTCCAAGTAGCGTTTGAATTATCAAACAGGAAAGGGAAAAAAGTATGAAATATGTATGTGACATCTGTAAATGGGAATACGATGAAGAAAAAGGTTATCCGGAGGGCGGTATTGCGCCAGGGACAAAATGGGAAGATGTACCGGAGGATTTTGAATGTCCATTATGTTTTGTAGGCAAGGAACAGTTTTCAGTGGAATAAATGATGCATGACATCGAACGGCAGTTTGGGAAAACCGAGCTGCCGTTTTTTTTAGGTGACAGAGCAAGCCGTGCGTAATTTAAGTAAAGGAATTGAGGAAAAAGGGATTGCGATTGGCGTGGAACATGAACGGGAAGCGGGGACTTTGCGGGCCATAGCGAATCTGTACCTGTAGTTTGAAGATACTTTAAATATTTACGACTCACGTCTGCGGCTTCCGCCGTGATTTTCATAACGCCATTGTCTTGGCGAAATTCCATATACATTTTTAAATGCCCGGGAAAAGTGCAGCGGGTTTGGATAGCCGATAGCGTTGCCGATATCTGAAATCGAAAAATCGGTCAGCTTTAAGAGCTCCGTGGCTTTTGTCATCCGATAGGAAATTAAAAATTCCTGCGGGGTTTTTCCCATCGTCTCGCGGAATATTTTACCAAAATAACTGCGGTTTAAACCGCAGGAAGCCGCAATATCTTCTACAGAAATATCGTTTTGGAAGTTTTGTTCAATAAACGAAAAGGCTTCCTTGATATAAAAATCACGAAGCTTGCTGCCTTGGGGGATCTGTATGGCGGATGAGCGGACGAGGGCGTCTACAAACAAGTAGAGATGTCCAATCAGATGGAAAGGGGATTCTTCTTTGTGGTCTACGATATAGCGCATTTCTTCTTTCATCGTCTCGGCAATATTCCGGTATCGCGGCTTATAGACCGGCTGGTTTGGCTGTAAGCCGGCAAGCTCGACGGATTCTTTGGCGCGCAGTCCGTCGAATTCCAGCCAGATATATTCCCAGGGTAGACGGCTGTCTGCAATATAGGTGCAGATCTGGTGCGGAAACATCATAAATCCCTGTCCGCTTTTGATATGGTAGGAAATTGATTCTTCTTTGGAATTATTGGCGATAAGCTGTCCGGCGCCGGATAAGACGTAGTGGAACAGGTAGTGGTTTCTTGCGGCCGGACCGAAGGAATGGGATGGAGCGCATTTTTCCCATCCAAATTGATACAGGCCCAGATCGACAAAATTTTCACTTGGAAATACGGAAAAAATCACTTCACTCATAGACGGCCACCTCGCTCAAAAGATAATATTTTTTCATTATATACCAAAATGCTAGTTGATTTCCATATAGAAAGAAAAAAGTTGCATAAAGGCATAAAACAGGATAAATATCGCTATTTATTGCAAGCATTATGGTATGTTATAATGCTTTTATCAAAAACAGATAAGGAGAAAGCGTTATGAAAGGAAAACGTATACGAAGTTTGGGATTGATGTTGTCTTGTATCGTTGCGGCATTTTCCATCGGAGGGTGCGGAGATTCAAAGAATGACGGCAAGGTAGAGGTGGAAATTGTGCAGTATAAGCCGGAGGCTGCCAATTATTTTACGATGGTGGAGGAAGCTTTTAACGCATCGCATGACAATATCCATTTGACCATCCATTCGCCTAATGATGCTATGGCCATTTTAAAAACCCGTTTTATCCGGGAGGACTATCCGGATATTATCGGAATCGGCGGGGATATCAATTATTCTTATTTTGTGGATGCGGAAATTTTAGCGGATATTTCCGGTTATACCGGATTATCCAATATTAAACAGGCCTATTTGGATATTGGAGAATCTTTGGAACTGGTTCCAACGGACGGAACATATGCGGCGCCTTATATGGCAAATGCCGCAGGGGTTTTATATAATCGGGAAATGTTTGCGGAACACGGATGGGAAATACCAAAGACCTGGGATGAACTGATGGAATTATGTGAGGAAATTCAGTCGGAAGGGATTTTACCGTTTTATTTTGGATTTAAGGATACCTGGACCTGCCTTGCGCCGTGGAACTCTATGGCCGTTGACTTAAGTCCGGCGGATACCGCCAAGCAGGTAAACCGCGGAGAAACTACGTTTACCAAGGAATATCGGGAGGTTTCGGAAAAATACATAAAGCTCTTAGATTATGGGCCGGACGATCCGTTTGCCTTTGCCTATAACGATGCGTGTACTGCTTTTGCCCGGGGAGAATCGGCAATGTATCCGATTGGAAGCTATGCGGCTCCACAGATCCTCTCTGTAAATCCGGATTTGGATATCGATTCGTTTGTGATGCCTGCAAACGACAGTGCGGATGGGAATACGTTAAACTCGGGTATTGATTTGCAGTTTTGCGTGACGGCGGAATGTGAGAATCCGGAGGCCGCCTATGAAGTGTTAGATTTCCTCTATAAGGATGAAAATATTCAGCAGTATATAGACGCGCAGAATGCGATTCCCTGTAAAGAAGGCGACTTTACGCTGTCTCCGATCCTAGATGGGATGCACGAGTATATTGAGAGCGGCAATATGACGGATTACCAGGATCATTATTATCCGTCGGAAATGGCCGTGGACGCGCAGCTTCAGACATTTTTAATTGAAAAGGACGTGGATGCGTTCCTCAGTAAATTTGACAAAGACTGGCAGCGTTACAACCGGGATATTATCCGGTTAGTGCAGGAATATGAAACGAGCGGCGCTCAATAAAGAAAGAAGGGGGATATTACGATGAAGAATGAAAGAAAAAGAACATTTTTACTGATTACGATTCCGATTTTGGCTCTGTTCGTCTGCTTTAATACGATTCCTCTGATTCGGGGAGTGATTTACAGTTTTACAAATTTTAAAGGATTTGGAAGCTACGACTGGGTCGGACTGCGCAATTATATGGATTTGTTTACCGATGTGCGCGTAGGAAAATCCTATCTGTTTACGTTTAAGCTTGCAATCGTTACGACGATTGTCGTCAATGTGATCAGTCTGATTTTGGCGATGGCGTTAAACAGCAAAATCCGTGCCAAAAGCTTTTTCCGAGGGGCGTATTTTCTCCCGAATGTATTAGGCGCACTGGTAGTCGGCTATATTTTCAACTATTTATTTACTTATATTATCCCTGCGTTTATGGATATGATTGGATTGGAAGCGTTTAGCTCGAGTATTTTGTCCAATCAGAATACAGCGTGGATTGCCATTGTCGTTGTATGCGCCTGGCAGTCGATTGCTATGAATACGATTATCTATATTTCCGGCTTACAGACCGTGCCGGAGGACGTCTATGAAGCGGGCGGATTAGACGGGGCAACCGGATGGAAAAAATTCAGATATTTAACATTTCCATTGATTATTCCATTTTTTGGTATTAATATGGTATTGAGCGTGAAAAACTTCCTGATGGTGTTTGATCAGATTATGGCGTTGACCAAGGGCGGCCCGGCGCAGAGTACGGAGTCTATTTCCTATCTGATTTATAACAACGGTATGTCAGGCGGTCAGTTTGGGTTCCAGAGCGCCAATGCAGTTGTTTTCTTTATAGTAATCGTTTTAGTTTCGGTTACACAGATGAAAATTTCCAGTGGCAAGGAGGAACAGTTATGATAAAGAAAAAATCAAACTGGCCGGTAATGGCTTTTCTAATCTGCGGTCTTATGACCATTGCATTTCCATTATATATGACGATTGTGATTGCGTTGAAACAGCCGACGGAGATGACGAACAGTATACAGGGGATTTTGTCCCTGCCAAAGAGCTGGAGTTTGGCCAATTTCAGGGAAGCCATGCGTGTGACGGATTTCTGGCATTCTCTGGGTAACAGCCTGTTAATTACGGTGGTGACGGTTGTGCTTTCGATTGTCGTGCATTCCCTGCTTGGCTATGCGGTGGGCAGGAATAAGGCAAAGAGTAAATTTTACAGCTTTGTATATCTGTTTGTCGTAAGCGGTATGTTCGTGCCGTTTGCCATTTTAATGATGCCTTTGGCAAAACAGACGGCGGAGTTAGGCCTGGGAAATTGGTTTGGCGTAGTTCTTTTGTATGTGGTCTTTTATATGCCGATGAATGTGCTTTTGTATTCCGGGTATTTGGTCAATATCCCGATTGCGCTGGAAGAGGCCGCCCGGGTAGACGGGGCTTCCACATGGACGACGTATTGGAAAATTATTTTCCCGGTTATGAAGCCGATGCACGCAACCGTTGCAATTTTAACGGCGCTGGCCGTATGGAATGACGTAATGACGCCGTTAGTGATTATGGCGGGTTCCAATCAAAATACCCTGCCTTTGGCACAGTTAAATTTCCAGTCACAGTTTGGCACGAATTATAATCTTGCGTTTGCGTCGTACCTGTTAGCGTTGATTCCGATTCTGCTGTTTTATATCGTCTGCCAGAAGCAGATTTTAAACGGTGTGGTAAACGGCGCAGTCAAATAAACAAAAAGATATTTAGCGAGGAAAACAGTATGGCAATTAGTTATCATCAGCATAATCAGATTTTTACTTTAGAGACCAAACATACGACTTATCAGATGAAAGTAGACAGCCATG
>CAOJLW010000197.1 GCA_948438565.1 uncultured Lachnospiraceae bacterium
TTTCCACCGGATCCAATGCGCCGGCGGCTACCAGCGTATTTAGCTGATCGTCGGCAAAGGCAAAGACGTCGGCTCCCTGCTCTAAATCCGCCATCAGAGCGTCCATACAATGGCTTTCGCTCTGCGGTTCATAGGTAATTTGAAAATCCGCCTGTCCTTTATATTCTTCTTGAAATCCGTCAATGATTTGACTGAGCAGCTCTTGATCTTCTTCGGCGCCCCATACGGTCAGACTGACCGTATTCTGGTCGTCGGTGGGTTGCTCTGGGACAGGCTTTGGTTGTTCTATTTGGCATCCGGACAAGAGGATGGCCAGTAATAGAGCTGGAAAACATCGGTTGATTTTTTGTTTCATAACGATTCTCCGTAATTTATGATATTCTATCAGTGGACTTGGCGGCGTATGTTTGGGAAATTGCTTTGACCGGGCAGGCTTTTTTACAGGCTCCGCATCGAATGCATTCCGGATGGTTTGCATTTTGGACCGGATCTACCTGCATTTGGCAGACTTCTTTACAGACGCCGCATCCGACGCATTTTTTGGAATCCACCCGATAACGGAATACGGATATCGGGTTAAATAGGGAGTAAACGGCTCCCAGTGGACAAATGTATTTGCAAAAAGGCCGGTAAATGATGATGGATAAAATAATCGTGACCAACAGCAGTGCATTTTTCCAGGCATACAGCCAGCCAATGGTATTGCGCATGGATTGGTTTAATAATACGAGGGGAAGTCCGCCTTCCAGCGTGCCTGCCGGACAAATCAGTTTGCAAAAATAGGGCGCTCCCTGTCCTAAGACATCCACGGCAAACATGGGCAAAAGAATGACGAATACGGCCAGGATGAGATATTTGAGCTTGCGCAGAGCAAAATCTCCGCGAAATGTTTTACATTTTTTGGGAAAAGGGATTTTGTGGAGTAAATCCTGAATCAGTCCAAACGGACATAGCCAACCGCAGACAAACCTTCCGATCAGCGCGCCGATGAACATAAAAAAACCTGCAACATAAAATGCAAATTTAAAGTTCCAATTTCCAATGACTGCCTGCATGGCTCCTATGGGGCAGGCGGCAACGGCGCCCGGGCAGGAATAACAATTCAATCCCGGAACGCATAAATTTTTTAGTTTTCCTCGATAAATTTTTCCATAGATAAAACCTGTCAGATAACTGTTGGTTAGCAGCGCCCAAAGCGCCTGAACGCCATGGCGTTTCCATTCGTTTGTATTTTTTTTCTTATCCAATTCCAATGCACTCCAGACATATATTGACAGCTTTCGCCAAAACGACGGACATTTCTCCGCGGAAGATGCCAAACCCCATCATCAGAACCCCCGCAATGGCAATTAGGATTCCGGTTGTGGGGGATTGTAAGGGACGTTTCATAGTGTCGCCCCGCTTCGTTCTTGTTCTACGATTTCTGTCCATTCTTCCAGAGAACGGCTGCCGGTATAGGTTTCCCCGACAATATTTCCCTCTTTGTCAACAAAAAAGGTTTCCGGAACGGCGCTGATGCCGGCAAGCCTGCCGTTAAGGTATCCCGTATCCGGTATCAGGAAAGGATAGGTGGCGCCGGTTCGTTCGGCTAAAAGTTTGGCTTTTTCAATGGTCTCTTCGTCTACATTGCCCGAGGAGTCCAGAGCGTCTAAAATAATTCCGACTACGGTTACCCCCTGGTCGGCCATTTCATTATTTAATGTTTCCAAATATGGGATTTCATTGACGCACGGGGTACACCAGGTGGTGAATACATTGACCATTGTCAAATCGTAATCCGCAAACATATCCTGCGTATAGGAGTTGCCTTCAATATCGTTTAAAGTAAATTCTCCCAGGCTTACGGAATCGTCGGTCTGCGATGTTTCTGTATCGCCGGTTTCCTGTTGGGAATCGGCGGCCGTCTGCGTTGTATTTCCAGCGTCAGAAGCCTCTTTCGAACTGCATCCGTTCACAAAGGTAAGGCATCCTATGCTGCATAAGAGCAGTATATGTGGAAATTTCTTGTATGTTATCATCATACGTTCACTCCTTTACTTAAAATAATAATTATTATATCAAACTATTGGAATTATGGCTACCCTTTCTTTTTTGTGCAATCCGGCAAAGTGTCGGTATCGTTCGAGGGGTTATCGGTTTTCTCTTATGATTCGGCAGAGGTTTCCGTAGGCTATGACATGATCTGGAATATCTTTTGTCACAATGCTTCCTGCGCCAATGACGACATTATCTCCAATTGTCACGCCCGGCATAATAATGGCGCCGCCGCCAATCCATACATGATCTCCAATCATGACCGGGGCGGTAATCCATAGATTTTTTCCTTGTCCGCCAAGCAATTCCGATAAAATACGGTGTTTTTCTTCGAGATTGGCCGAGTCTGTCCGGTTGTAATCCCGGATCAAGTCTTTGGCTTTATGCCACTGAGCCAGTAGTGTAGGATCGCCGCAATCATACAACTGTCCTGCCAGCATTTTTTCACGTTCTGTCATTGGAAGTCCTCCTTGTCATCTTTTGTTTCATTTTAGCACAGATGAAAAAATTTTGCTATGTGTTTCACAACGTGAGTATGGCAATAAAATTGCAGATAAATAAAACCCTGATATCCGCTTTGCGTTGTGGAGGATCAGGGTTTGTTATGCACTACAGTTGGAATCGGCTGTTATCTTTTCGGCATCTGAAAGTCTGTCAGCGCCTTGTTTAAATAATCGTTAAATGGTTTCATAATGCAAAATAGCGCGGTTGCCTTTGTGAGAAATGCTTCGGCATCGTGTAGCTCTTCGTCTTTGAACGGATATTCCAGATACCAGCTTTTCATTTTTAAGTATTCCGCCTGCGGGTGATCCTTGTCATATCCGGCGGGGACCTTTTTGAGCGCCGATCCTTGTACCGTAAAATATTTCTGAAATTCAGGCTCTTTTAGAATATCTTCTAATTCTTTGCCGTTTTGAACAATATAGTCCCGCACCATCGTAGTTGCGTCCTTAAACATATCCGCAAACAGGCCGCCGCCTAGAAAGGACTGATCGCCGGGTTTTATCATCAGGTAATAGCCAACCGGGATGGGCGCTTTTCCCTTGGAGGAAATATGCGCGCGAAAGGCCGGGTTGTAGGGAGATTTATCGTGACTGAATCTCGTATCCCTTACCAGTTTAAAAGTAAGACTTTTCGGCTCGTTGTGTAAAACGCTTTGATCAAATGCTCCGATGCGAACAATAAGTGACTGAATCAACGACATAAATTCCGTATTTGCCGCTTTGTTTTCCGCTTTATGCGCATGATACCATTCCCGATCGTTGTGCTCACTCAGATCCGAAAGGTATGTTAAAATAAGCTGTGTATTCATTTGCAAAACCTCCTATGCATTGGTAATAACGGAATATGAAGTTCCGTCTAAAAATGTTTGAATGAACTTTTTTAGGCTTTCCGGTGACTGATAGTTTTTGCAAAAGGAAAATTCCTGTGAAAGATCGTCGATATGTTCCATAGCTTCTTTGACTTGCACGACGGTTTCCATCGGGACGGCTGATGTAAAATGCAGCTGTGCGGGACTGATTCTGTGATTTTTTATGGCATAATTTACTCTGTTTGCACAACGGCACGTTCCGTTTCCGTATTCTCCACAGTATTTCTTTAAAAAATCCGCCATTTTTCCACGGATTCTGGACAGTCTCTGACGGTAAGCTTCTGGGGTGACGCCCAGAATATCTCCGGCGATTCGACTGTCCACCTGGAACATAGTTCCTAAAATAAAGATACATCTGCTTTCGGTATCGAGACATTGAAGCATGACATTGGTGCAGGACAGCTTGAGTTCTTCCGCCAAAATGGATTGTTCTACATTCTGCGTCAGATCCGGTATATCGTTTAGCTTTGCGTTTTTAATGTCATCCCCATAGAATTCAAAGCTCAGCGGAAATTTTGCGAACATATGCTTCTGATAGTTTTTCAGATGATTTGTCGCAATGCGGAATACCCAAGTGGAAAAGGAGCTTTCTCCTTTGAAAGAGGATAAATGTGTGATGATCTTTAAGAGAATGTCCTGAGTGGCGTCCTCTGCGTCTGGAAAAGAGCCAAGCATACGCAAAGATAAGTTAAACACCAAATCCTGTACGCTTAGAATGACGGTTTCCAGAGATACTTTATCTCCGGCAGTGGCTTTTTCAATCAAAGCCAGCAGTTCTTGATTGGTAATATGTTTCATGATTTTTTTACCTCCTATATATCATTAGACAAGCAAGAAAAGGCTGTGTGACAAGAAAAATATAATTTTTTGTTTGATATCATCCATACCGCAGTTTCGAATAGACGCATAGTTGCATTATATTTTGTTTGTCCGAATCATTCAAGTATTCTAAATTAGGGGATGATGCGATCTCCGGCTGAAAGGCCGATTCTTAAAAGTCGAAAGCATCGGCCAGTGCTACAGATAAAACTGATTCAAAATCAATTGGCCAATCATAGACAAGGACTATGAAAAAACACGGACAACCCTGAAACTCATGGGCGAACTTGCAAAAGGGAAAAATCAGGAGGGGAAAAAGGGTGGCTTTCGTCCTCGGATATGAGAGCGCATTTCCGGGCAAAAGCAAATGAAGAGTAGCATCCACTACTCTCCCGAAGCCAAGAACGACCTTTATGAAATCTGGGAGTGTATTTCCTTTGAATGATGCAATCCACA
>CAOJLW010000198.1 GCA_948438565.1 uncultured Lachnospiraceae bacterium
TCCTACGCTATTAATAGCTGAAAGACCATAGCGTATCCCGTTGCCCGCCACGGAAAACGCGCTCTCCCCCTCATTGATATCCGGCGGCAGAATCGCAATCCCCATACGTCTGCAAGTGAAAATATATTCCGATACCTTCGTCGCATGATCCTGTACGGAAGTCATCAGCGCCGCCATATATTCCAAAGGATAATAATACTTCAGATAGGCCGTCTGATATGACACCACCGCATAGGCCGCCGCATGAGACTTGTTAAACGCGTATTTTGCAAAATCGGTCATTTCATCAAAAATTTTATTGGCGATTTTTTCGTCAATGCCGTTTGCAACGCACCCGATTACGTTTTCGTCTGAATTGCCATAGACAAAATTTTTGCGTTCCTGCTCCATTACCGACTGCTTTTTTTTCGACATTGCACGGCGTACCAAATCACTTCTGCCAAGCGTATAACCCGCCAAATCCCGCACAATCTGCATAACCTGCTCCTGGTAGACAATACAGCCGTAAGTAGGAGCCAAAATCGGCTCTAACTGGGGACAATCATACGTAATCCGGCCCGCCTGGTTTTTTCCCCGGATATATGCAGGGATAAAATCCATAGGCCCCGGCCGGTAAAGGGAAATCCCGGCAATCACGTCCTCTAAGTTCTGCGGCTTTAATTCTTTCATAAAGCTTTTCATCCCCGCGCTTTCCAACTGGAATACGCCCTCGGTCCGGCCGGTTCCCAGAGAATCCAGCACAGCTTTGTCATTAAAATCAATCCGATCGATATCTATCGACTCTCCCCGGGTTTTCTTTGCCATGTTCACCGCATCCTGGAGAACCGTCAATGTCCGCAGTCCCAAAAAGTCCATTTTTAACAGGCCAAGCTCTTCGATCGTCGTCATCGTAAACTGCGTGGTAATCATGCCGTCGCTTCCACGGCCAAGCGGCACATATTCATCCATAGATTTTTGAGAAATCACGATTCCGGCAGCATGGGTAGAAGTATGCCGCGGCAGACCCTCCAAACGCCGGGACATATCCAACACCCGTTTGACGCGTTCGTCATTTTCATACATCGAACGCAGCTCTGGGTTCATTTTTAACGCCTTGTCAATCGTAATGCCCAGTTCATTGGGGATGTTCTTGGCAATTGTATCCACAAAAGCATAGGGCAAATCCATCACGCGCCCTACATCGCGAGTGACGCCCCTGGCCGCCAAAGTTCCAAACGTCACTATCTGCGTTACGCAGTCCTTCCCATATTTTTCCACGACATAGTCAATAACTTCCTGACGCCGCACATAGCAAAAATCCACGTCAATATCCGGCATGGATACACGTTCAGGGTTTAAAAAACGTTCAAAAATCAGTCCGTATTTGATCGGATCAATATTGGTGATGCCGGTCGTATAGGACACCAGGCTTCCGGCCGCGCTTCCACGCCCCGGCCCTACAATAATGCCGCGTTCTCTGGCAAACCGGATATAATCCCAAACAATCAGAAAGTATTCCACATACCCCATATCTTTGATAACGGCCAATTCATATTCCAGACGCGGTTTTAATTCGTCCGCCGTATCCGGATAACGCTCCTTTAAGCCATCGTAGCAGAGTTCCTCCAAATACCCATATGTCGTATACCCTTCCGGCACCGGAAAATCCGGCAATTTCGTGTGGCCAAATTCAATGGTCACATGGCAACGATCCGCAATTTTCTGGGTATTTTCGAGCGCTTCTTGGGCATAGGGGAACAACGCTCGCATCTCCTCTTCGGACTTGACGTAATACTGGCCGCCCTCATAGCGCATACGATTCTCATCGCTCAATTTTTTCCCGGTCTGCAAACAGAGCAGGATATCATGGGAATCGACGTCAGTTTCATAGGTATAATGCACGTCGTTGGTCGCCACCAGCGCAATCCCGGTGTCCTTGGACATACGCAATAGCTGCTGGTTGACCGTCTGCTGCTGCGGTATCCCATGATCCTGAAGTTCCAGAAAAAAATTCCCCTCGCCAAAGCAAGCCTGATATTTTAATGCGACTGCCTTTGCTTCTTCATAAAACCCGCGCACCAGATACCGCTGCACTTCCCCCGCCAGACAGGCGCTGAGCGCAATCAGGCCGTCGTGATACTGCTCCAACAGCTCCATATCAATCCTCGGTTTATAATAATAGCCGTCGACAAACCCCTTGGATACAATTTTAATCAAGTTGCTGTATCCCGTATTATTCTCCGCCAACAGCACCAGATGGTAATACCGATCCTCCCCATGCACCGTTTCCCGGTCAAAACGGGAATTCGGCGCGACATAGACCTCGCACCCCAACACAGGGTTAATCCCTGCCGCCGTAGCCGCTTTATAAAAATCAATCACGCCGTACATCACGCCATGATCGGTAATCGCCGCCGCCGTCATGCCAAGCTCTTTTACCCTCGCAACATATTCCTGAATCTTATTCGAGCCGTCTAACAGGCTGTATTCCGTATGCACGTGCAAATGCGTAAATGCCATCGTAAGCCCCCCATCTTTATAAAAACTCAATCCCAACCATGGTCAGTCCACAGGCAGGCGCCGTCGGCCCGGCCGCACTGCGATCTTGCGCGGCAAGAATTTCGTCTATCTGTTCCACAGGCAGACGCCCATTCCCCACCTCGATCAGGGTACCGGCCACAATACGTACCATATTATATAAAAAACCGTTCCCACAGACGCGGATCGTCACCTCATCCCCCGCCTTTTTCACGTCCAGCGTATAAATAGTCCGCACTGTCGTCTCCACTTCCGCATGGATAGAGCAAAAGCTTTTAAAATCATGTTCTCCGACCAGAAACCGCGCCGCCCTTTGCATCTTATCCACATCCAACGCATAATGGTAAAAATACGTATACCGCCGTTTCAGTGGTTCTCGGAATCTGCGGTTTAAAATCCGGTATTCATAAGTCTTTTGGCTCAGGCAATGTCTGGGATGAAAATCGGCCGCCACTTCCTTAGAATCCTGCGCCACAATATCGCCCGGCAGCCTTTGATTCAGAGCATACGCAATTTTTTCCGCAGGCATCCGGGTATCGGTGTCAAACACCGCCACATTGCCAAGCGCATGCACGCCTGCATCGGTTCGACTGGCGCCGATCAACAAAATATCCTCTCCCAATAAATCAGAAAGAGCCTGGTGTAACACAGACTCTATCGTAATGCCGTTAGGCTTTATCTGCCATCCGTGATAATCCGTTCCGTCATAGGCAACGGTTAAACATACCCGCATAAATGCCCTCCTTACACAACAAAACGCAGTCCAACCACCACGCTAACATACAAACCAAAGACCAGATAAGCAAGATAATCCCGCCTTACATAATGCAGCGGCTTCATCTTCGTCCGTCCGCCGCCTCCTACGTAGCACCTTGCTTCCATTGCCATAGCCAAATCGTCCGCACGCCGGAACGCGCTGACAAACAGCGGCACCAACAAAGGCGTCATACTTTTCGCACGTTTGATAAAATTGCCGCTTTCAAAATCCGCGCCTCTGGCCATCTGCGCCTTCATCACCACATCCGCTTCCTCAATCAGAATCGGTATAAAACGCAGCGCAATCGACATCATCATCGCTATCGCATGCACCGGAAAGTTCAGATAAGACAGCGGCGTCAACGCTTTCTCAAGACCGTCCGTCAACTGGTTTGGCGTCGTCGTAAGCGTCATCAAAGAGGTCCCAATAATCAGATAGATCAGGCGCACCAGCATAAAAACCGCATTTTCGACGCCTTCTAATGTAATCGTAAAAATCCAGAATTGAAACAGCTCTTTTTCTCCTGGAGTCAATAATAAATTAAACAACGCCGTAATCGCCATCAACGTTATCACGGCCCGTAAACCTTTGACCATAAAACCAAACGGCACCCTGGATATACGCACCATAGCCGCCAGGCAAACGCTAACCCATAGAAACCCTGCAATTCCCCGGAAAATAAACAACGATATAATATAGACCAATACCCCCATAAGCTTTACGCGGGGATCTAATTTATGGATCACAGAATCCGCCGGATAATACTGTCCCAATGTAATGTCTCTTAACATAAACGATTCCTTCTATCTAAACATCTTGAGGATGCTTTCTTTTGCTTCCTCAACGGTTGTCGCATTCGAATCGGTCGGCAATCCCTGTGCATACAGCTCCTGCATCAGATAAGACACCTGCGGAACCGCCAGTCCCACGGACTCCAATTCCCGGCAATGCCCAAATACCTCTCTGGCTGTATCGTCATACAACACTGCGCCGTCATGCATCACGATAATCCTCTGCACATAGTTGGCCACATCCTCCATGCTGTGCGAAACCAACACGACCGTCATCCCCTGCTCACTGTGCATCTGCGCAATCAAATCCAGGATTTCATCTCTGCCTTTCGGATCTAAACCTGCCGTCGGCTCGTCCAACACCAGCATTTCCGGTTTCATTGCCAGCACGCCTGCAATCGCTACCCGACGCTTTTGGCCGCCGGAAAGATCAAACGGAGATTGGTAATAGAGCTGTTCTGGCATCCCGACGCTTTTTAAAGCTTCAAACGCCCGCAGACCCGCTTCATTTTTCGTCAATCCCTGATTCATTGGCCCAAAACAGACGTCGTCAAAAATCGTCGTTTCAAACAATTGATGCTCCGGATATT
>CAOJLW010000199.1 GCA_948438565.1 uncultured Lachnospiraceae bacterium
ATCATGCCACGCTTGGCAATGAAATCCATTCCCTGCTGTTAGAATATCATAGCGAAGAACAAGATCCGACGCCTATGGCAAAAGGAATGTCTTGGTTAAAAACCAATATGAAAATGGGAATGGACTATGGGGATGACACAGCGGCCGCTTTAATTACGGACGGCTGCAATATGGGCGTGAAATCCCTGTACCATTATTTGAATCAGTATGAAGACGCCAATGAAAAATCACGCAATATTGGGAAACGCATCATCGCCGTCGAAGAGGCTCTGCGCGATGATCTACAGGTCTATTTATAGCTGTTTTCTCAATCGAATTATGCTCTGGAATCAATAAATGACGTTTATGCTGCGCTGTCTCATTTACCCGTTCCACACAGCAAAATCCAAGCCACCATTTAACCTCTTTTCCGGACAGTCCCATCTCCTTCCAACTCTTGTATTTTCTTCCTCAACGTGTTACTATAATGACAAGATCAATATTTTATCAAGCCTAACAGGAGGTAATACAGCGCATGGATTATGCAAAAGAATATGCTCAAAAACTCGTTACTGCGGACGAAGCGGTAAAAGTCATCCAGTCCGGCGACTGGGTTGATTATGGCTGGTGCAACGGCACCGTAGACGCCCTGGACAAGGCTCTTGCCAAACGGACGGACGAACTGTCCAATATCAATTTACGCGGCGGCATCCTTTTAAAAACCCCTGCCATTTTTGAACGGGAGGACGCCGGAGAACATTTCACATGGAATTCCTGGCATATGTCCGGTATTGAACGCAAACTGATCAACCGTGGCTGCGCTTATTATGCGCCGATTCGTTATTCGGAGCTGCCGCGCTATTACCGCGAATCCATCATTCCGGACGACGTCGCGATGTTCCAGGTTTCTCCGATGGATAAACACGGCTTCTTTAACTTTGGCCCCAACGCATCCCACATGATGGCTGTCTGTGAGACGTCCAAAAAAATCATCGTGGAAGTCAACCAAAATATGCCGCGCTGCCTTGGCGGCATGGAAAACGGCATCCATATTTCCCAGGTGGATTACATCGTAGAGGGTGAAAACCCGCCCATCGGCGAACTGGGCGCAGGCGGTCCTCCGACGGATGTGGATATTGCGGTCGCCAAATTAATCGTGGAAGAAATTCCCAACGGCGCCTGCTTACAGCTTGGCATCGGAGGTATGCCCAACACAGTCGGCTCTATGATTGCAGAATCCGACTTAAAAGATCTTGGGGTACATACCGAAATGTATGTCGATGCGTTTGTTGACATTGCAAAAGCTGGCAAAATCAACGGTTCCAAAAAGAATATCGACCGCTACCGTCAGGCATATGCCTTTGGCTGCGGCACCAAAAAAATGTACGACTACATCGATGAAAACCCGGAATTATTGAGCGCGCCGGTCAACTATACCAATGATATCCGTTCTATTTCTGCATTGGATCATTTTATCTCGATCAACAATGCCGTAGATTTAGATCTGTTTGGACAGATTAACGCTGAATCCGCAGGCACCAAGCATATCAGCGGCGCAGGCGGTCAGCTTGACTTTGTACTGGGCGCATACCTCTCCAACGGCGGCAAGAGCTTTATCTGCTGTTCCTCTTCCTATAAAACCAAAGACGGACAGCTCAAATCACGTATCCTGCCGACTTTAAATCCGGGTTCTATTGTAACGGATACACGCGCCAATACACATTATGTCGTCACCGAATACGGCAAAGTCAACTTAAAAGGCAAATCCGCATGGGAACGCGCGGAAGCTCTGATTTCCATTGCACATCCGGATTTTAGGGATGAATTGATTACCGAAGCGGAAAAATTAAAAATCTGGCGCAGAAGCAATAAATAACGCAGACAACCATTCGCATGGATCCAAAATCGGATCCATGCTTTTTTTCTTTTGTGAAACTTTTTTGCGGTATCAAACGTCTAATCCATAGAACAACAAAAAAGGGGGCGAATTTTTTGGGACGATTTCCAGGAAAAAAGGGCAGGGAAAAAATAGTGGAAACGCTATTGCTGCAAAATTATGACCAATATTACCGACTGGCTTACAGCTATGTCCACAACAGCGACGACGCGGCTGATATTGTACAAACCGGGGCGTACAAAGCCATCAAAAACAGCAGCAGCTTAATTCAGGAAACCTATGCTGCTACGTGGCTGTACCGTATTATGCTCAATGAAATTTTCACCTTCTGCAAACAAAAGAAAACGGAAACCTTAGATGCGCTTCCAGAAGAGCCAAATGCCATGGACGTCTATGAGGACATCGACTTAAAAAGGGCATTGGAGGCTCTGCCTGCAGAAGATAAAATGATTGTAGAACTGAAATATTTTGAAGAGCTAAAGCTTGAAGAAATTGCAGCCATTATGCAAGAAAATATCAATACCATAAAAAGCCGTTTATACCGCAGCATCCGAAAACTCAGAATTCAACTGGACGTTTAGGCGGATACATAGCTAATGTTTTTATAGGAGGGCAGCAAAATGGGAAAGCAAGAAGAAACATGGAACGTAATGGAACAGGAGTACAAAAAACACAGTATGTCGAAAGAGCAGGTGAATCAAATGAAACAGATCATTGAAAAAGCAAAACGAGAAAACAAAAAAACACGCAGACGTCTGATATATAAATGCAGCGCTGCCGCCGCTGCCGCCGTCGTCATTTTGATCACGGTCATACCAAACGCATTTCCAAGCGCGGCATATGCCATGAGCCGTATTCCCATTCTGGACAAATGGATTGAAGTCGTCACATTCCGGGACTACCAATACAATGACGGCCGCCACACCGCAGACATAACCGTACCGGAAATCGTCCCGCAGCCTTCTACCGCGCAGACAGATCCAAACGCGGATACAACCGCGCAAAAACAGGCGCAAAAAACAGCCGAAGAAATTAATGCGGAAATCCAACAAATATCCGAACAGTTAATACAAGAATTTGAAGAAAATGCCAAAGATCAGGAAGGCTATCAGGATATGCAGATCAAATCTGAAGTCATTGCCACTACGGACGCCTATTTTACATTAAAGCTGATCTGCTATCAGGGTGCGGGAAGTGGCTACGAACAGAACTATTTTTACACGATGGATCTACAAACCGGAAAACGACTGCAATTGAAAGATTTATTTACGGAGGACAGCGACTATATCCAAACTGTCAGCGAAAATATCAAAACACAGATGAAAGAGCAGATGCAGGCAGACGAAAATGTAATCTACTGGTTGGATTCCGATATTCCGGAATGGAATTTTAAAGAAATTACAGACGACACGTCCTTTTATTTAAATGCGGATCAGGATTTGGTCATCTGCTTTAACGAAGGAGAGATTGCCCCGATGTATATGGGATGCGTCGAATTTATCATCCCAAAGGAAGCCATTGCCGATATTCGTAAATAAACGCAAAAGCAGAGGGTGAACCAAACGTTCCCCTCTGTTTTTCTCCCTGTCCGGCGCCTGCCGAACCTGGCGTCGTTTTCTTAGCTTGTCCTGCCTTTGTCCTCTTCCAGGATATCGATAATCCGCTGCATTTCCGCGCCTTCCACTGGCGCTTCGCCATATTCCAGATGCTTCCCTTCAGGACTGACCCCGCAAAGGTTCCGTTCGTCCTTCTTCTTTCCGCGTTCCACTGTAAAATAATGAATTTGTTCGGTTTGCGGATTTAACGTAAGGTACAAACGATAACAAAGCTGCGCATTTTCTTTTACTTCCGGTAAGTCGACGCGTACTAGCAATAATTCCTCATTGATATTGAGCGGCATAACCGAAAAATCCCCTTCTCCGTATGGACATACCTCCGGCTCCTGATAGGCGTTTTTATAAATCTCGCTGACCAGCGCTTCCTTTTCATCACTGAGCTTATGGATAAATTCTGCGCCCTCCTTGTAGGCACGGAACGGAAAATCATGGAACTCCGCCCTCTGGCGCATCATAATCTGTCTCTGCTTGGGACTCATTTTAGACGGATCCGGATTGGGCGCAGCCGACGGACTGTCCTTTAAAATCGCTTCCAAAACCTCTTTTTGAAACAACAGGTTGTCCGAAAACGGATTCATGGCAATGCCTTGTGTCCCCAGCTTGCCAAGCGCAGACGCGCAGCAAGTCAGAAAAGGCATATTCATAATGACGTCAAACTTGGGTTCTTTTGGAATCTGCTCAGCCGTCGTATACACCGGAAGGAACGTCGCCCCTTGCGGATTTTTTAAAATAGAGGGAAGCGGCATCGCTTCCTTGGGCAATTGCAGTTGCTGTCCTGCGCTCTCTTTTGCTTTCTTCCGAAACTCCTCCGCTTCGGGTGTATCCGGCAAAATGCCAGGAACCAAAAATACGGTCTTTCGTACCTGATGTATCAATGCATTTAGATTTTCCTTTACCGGATCTTCCTTATAAATTTGAATCAATTGCTCTGTTTTTTTTGTCTCGTTATTCATGGCTACTCCGTATCTTTCTATAATTTTTTACTA
Organism: uncultured Lachnospiraceae bacterium; assembly: GCA_948438565.1. Classification (GTDB taxonomy): domain Bacteria; phylum Bacillota; class Clostridia; order Lachnospirales; family Lachnospiraceae; genus Roseburia_B. The sequence continues at coordinate 4,479 of CAOJLW010000199.1, forward strand.
TTATACCACGGATCGCTTGTCCCGTCACCCTTTATTTTATGATTCGACAATACGATTTCATTTTTAAACGTTTTTCCGTCTGCTGCGCGTATCCTTTCACAATATGCGATTCCGCCAAACTAAGTAT
>CAOJLW010000200.1 GCA_948438565.1 uncultured Lachnospiraceae bacterium
AAATCAAAAAAACCATGCCGGGAAAACCCTTCCAGCATATGATCCAAAAAACCGATGCCCGTTTCAATCTCCGACTTTCCTGCGCCATCTATATTCAAATGTACCTTGATATCTGTCTCATTCGTCTTTCTGCTGCAATCTGCTTCACGGCTCATAGTCTACTCCTTTTCAAAACGCACCCGAATGGAATTGGCATGGGCCGTCAGCCGTTCGCATTCCGCAAACTGCGCAATATCCTGATATACCGGCCGCAGCGCGTCCCTGCCATAAGAAATAATGCTGGATTTTTTCATAAAATCATCCACGCCAAGCGGAGAAAAGAATTTGGCGGTGCCGTTGGTCGGCAGAACATGATTCGGCCCTGCAAAATAATCTCCCAATGGCTCGCAGCTATACTCCCCGATAAAAATTGCCCCCGCATTGCGAATCTTGGTCATCACCTCAAACGCATCTTTTGTGACAATCTCCAAATGCTCCGACGCGATATCATTGGCGGCCTCGATTGCGTCCTCCATCGTATCCGCCAACAGAATATATCCGTATTGATCGAGGGATTTTTGAATAATGTCTTTACGGGACAATCTGGCCGTAAACTGCTCCGCTTCCCGGGAAACCTCCTGGGCCAACGTCTCGCTGGTCGTAATCAAAATCGCGGACGCCATCTCGTCATGCTCCGCCTGGGATAATAAGTCCGCCGCCACAAAACGCGGATTGGCCGTCTCGTCCGCCAAAACCAGAATTTCGCTTGGGCCAGCGATAGAATCAATGCTGACATAGCCAAAAACGGCTTTTTTGGCCAGAGCCACATAGACATTCCCCGGCCCTACGATTTTATCCACCTTGGGGATGCTTTCGACGCCAAAAGCCATTGCTGCAATCGCCTGCGCGCCTCCGGCCTTATAGATTTCATCAACTCCGGCTTCCTTGGCCGCAACCAAAGTAGACGCATAGACTTTTCCATCCGCTCCCGGCGGCGTCGTCATAATAATCCGGCTTACGCCCGCCGCTTTTGCCGGAATCACATTCATCAAAACGGAGGAAGGATACACCGCCTTCCCGCCCGGAACATAGACGCCCACCGTCTGTAAGGGCGTCAGCTTCTGTCCCAAAATAATCCCGTTCTCCTGACTGTCAAACCAACTGTAACGCCTCTGTTTCTCATGGTACGCACGGATATTTTCTTTGGCTTTCCGTATCACTGCAAGCAATTTCTCATCTACGTTTTGGTAGGCCTCTAAAATTTCCTCTTTGGTCACTTTCACCGTTTCCGCTGTAATATCCGCACCGTCAAACTGTTTCGTATAGGCAAAAACCGCCGCATCCCCACGGTTTCTGACGTCCGCAATTATTCCGTCCACGCGGCTTTCGTATTCCGTGTAATTATTGGGACTTCTTTTTAACAGGCTATTTAAAATATCCGTTTTCGTCTCACTGTTTAACCTTAACGTCCTCATGCCAATCCTCCGTTATTTCCCAATCACCGGCTTTAAATCCGTGATCAATTTTGCAATCCGTTCATGTTCCATTTTCATACTGACCTGATTGACTACCATCCTGGCCGATAAGGGACAGACCTCTTCGAGTACGCCAAGTCCGTTTTCACGCAAGGTAGATCCCGTTTCCACAATGTCCACAATCACTTCCGAGAGTCCGACAATCGGAGCCAGCTCAATCGAACCGTTTAACTTAATAATCTCTACGGTCTGATGTTTTTTATTGTAAAAATAATCTTTGGCGATCCTGGGGTATTTGGTGGCCACACGGATCAGCTCGTGGTGCTTTAAGCGCTCCTTGGCGTCCGACGGTCCGCAGACGCACATCCGGCACGCGCCAAATCCCAGATCTAAGACCTCATAGAGATTCCTGCCCTCTTCCAGAATCGTGTCTTTTCCGACCACGCCGATATCCGCCGCTCCGTATTCGACATACGTCGGCACATCCGGCCCCTTCGCCAGAAAAAATTTGAGTTTTAACGCCTCATTGACAAAAATCAGTTTCCGCGTCTCTTTATCCTTCATCTCTTCGCAGGTAATGCCGATTTTTTCAAACGTCTCCAATGTCTGCTTTGCCAGCCTGCCTTTTCCCAGGGCAAAGGTTAAATATCTGTTCTCGCACATATCCGTTTCCGCTCCCTAATCCAAAAAAATCACGTTTTCTTTACGGTTTTGCTCTGCATAAGCTTCATACTCTTCTCTGGCGCGCCAGGAATCCATACCGATCAGTTCCACGCTGCCGCCGCTCTTTCGAATCTGCGTCGCCTGCGTCACCGCTTCGGCCAGACGTCCCTTTGCATATACCAAAAGCGTGCCGCGACCCGGCATTTCCATTACTGCATTTTGCCGGCCAAGAGCCGCTAACAGCTGGTCGACGACAATGGCAAATCCAATCGAAGCCGCCTGTTTCCCAAAATAAGTCAAAAGCTTATCATACCGCCCGCCTTTTACAATCGGCTCGCCGCTTCCAAACGTATAGCCGGCAAAAATAATCCCCGTATAGTACTGGTAATTGCCGACCATCCCCAGCTCATAAGAGACATAGTCGTCAATTTGATATGCCTCCAGCGCCTTTTGCAATTCCTCCAGCCGGACAACGGCCGATAAAATCCGCGGATAGTCCACGGCAAGCGCCCTGGCTTTTGCCATCTCTTCCCTCGAAAAATAATAATTTCCCAGCATATGGAATAATTCTCTGAGATTTTCTTCCATCTCACGGTTGGAAATCACTTCCTCCACGCCAAAATAATTTTTATTGGCTATCAGTTCGCGCAGCTCCTCCATGGCCTCTTCATCAAACCCGGCCGATTCCATCAATCCCTGAAAAAAATCCGAATGCCCAACGCTTAACTGAAACTCCTTTAATCCGGACGCTAGCAGGCATTCTACCGCCATCGAGAGAATTTCCGCATCCGCATCCACCGAATTGTCCCCAATCAGCTCGGCGCCAAGCTGCGTGCTTTCCTTGAGTCTGCCTTGATAACTGGAATTATTGATAAACGTATTGCCGGCGTAATACAAACGAATCGGCATATCCTCTTCTATAAAATATTTTGCCGCCGCCCTTGCAATGGACGGCGTAATGTCGGGTCTAAGGGCTAGGGTATTCCCCTCGCGGTCAAAAAACTTGTACAAATCCTTCGACGGCGTCGTACCGATTTCTTTGCCGAAGATATCAAAAAATTCAAACGTCGGGGTCTCAATTATCCGATAGCCATAGCATTCGATGGCCTGTTTTAATTTATCCTGCAGGATCTGTTTTCTTTCGCATTCGTCGTTATAAATATCCCGGACGCCTTCCGGAGTGTGTAGTATTCGTCTTTTCATGTTATCTTAATCTCCATTTCATGCAGAACGCTTTAGCGTGCTACCATGCTAATAAAGCAAATTATTTTTATTATAGGCTAAAACAAGAGTTATGTCAATCCCTGATTCTGTTTTTATTTTCACACTCTAAAGGAACGTTTGTACTGCTTAACCCTAACTCTTAAAAGGGTTTTCATACTCTTTCACGCTTAGTTTATTTTGGGGGTGAAGATCATATGATATTGACACATCCACTTCATATGTGCGAGCGCATTTGCTTGCTTTGCCATAAAACAAAACCCCGCCAAAAACGGCAGGGTCATTTTTCTGGTACCGGACGATCCTTAAAATCTCACCCGAATATATGCTTTTATCTCTTCCACGCATTTTTCAAATCCCAGCTTGCTACTGTTTAAACACAAATCATAATTCCGCGCATCCGTCCATTCCCGTCCGGTATAGTGTTTATAATATTCCGCTCGGTATTTATCAGTCTTTAAAATAAATTTCTCCATCTCGCTTTCCGTCATGCTGTTTTGCTCCATCGCCCTGGCAAGGTTAAACTCCTTTGAGCCATGGACAAATACGCTGACTACGTTTTGATAATCCTTTAAAATAAAATCAGCCGCACGGCCGATAATTACACAGCTTTCTGTCTCTGCAAGCCGTTTAATCACCTTGGCCTGATAATTAAAGAGATTCTTTGCCGACACAAAATCGCCGCTCTCCGGTGGAATCAAATCTCCGGTATAGATATCCGTAGACATTTTAAGAAACGGACTGTTTTTTAGCTTCTCATCCAGCTGCATAAATAACTGCTCGTTGATCCCGCTTTCCTCCGACGCCATTTTTAACAGATTGCTGCTATAACAGGGGATTCCCATATCCTTTGCCAGCATTTTGCCGACTGTCCTGCCTCCGCTGCCGTACTGTCTTGCAATTGTAATGACCACTCGTTCCATACTGCCGCCTCCTTATTCCCCAAGATAAGCTTTTTTGATTGCATCATCGTTTAACAACTCTTTGGCGTCCCCGTCCAGCACAATTTTTCCAGTCTCTAAAACATAGGCGCGATCCGCGATGGAAAGGGCCTTTTTGGCGTTTTGTTCTACCAAAAGCACCGTCGTCCCGGCCTTGCTGACTTCTTCGATAATTTCAAAAATCTGGTTGACGAGGATTGGCGAAAGCCCCATAGAAGGCTCATCCATAACTATAATCATAGGATGCGACATTAACGCCCGACCCATGGCAAGCATCTGCTGTTCTCCGCCGCTCAACGTTCCGGCAAGCTGGTTT
>CAOJLW010000201.1 GCA_948438565.1 uncultured Lachnospiraceae bacterium
TTTGCTGCATACCAGTACGCAGATGACCGTGGCCGGCGCAGAGGGCGCGAAATTTTTAGCGGATGCAGGGGCGTCTCGCATTGTCCTGGCTCGGGAACTCACTTTGGAGGAAATACGGCATATCCATGAATCGGTTCCGGTCGAGCTCGAAGGCTTTGTACATGGCGCGCTGTGCTATAGTTATTCCGGACAGTGTCTATTCAGCAGCCTGCTGGGCGGCAGGAGCGGCAACCGCGGGCGTTGCGCCCAGCCTTGCCGGCTGCCTTACGACGTGTATCGTGCGGATGGGCAGAAGCGAAATGACAGGCGGCATGCCTATCCGTTAAGCTTAAAGGATTTATGTACGGCGGCATGGATCCCAAAGCTTGCGGAAAGCGGGATTACTTCGTTTAAAATCGAAGGCCGGATGAAGAAGGCGGAGTATGCGGCAGGCGTCGTTTCGGTGTACCGTCAATATCTGGATCGGTATCTGTCATATGGAAAAGAAGGGTTTTGCGTAGCCAAAGAGGATCAGAAAAAACTGTTGGATCTCGGGAACCGCAGCGGATTTACCGAAGGGTATTATCAGCAGTGGAACGGCCCTAATATGGTGACGTTTGACTGTCCGGGACACCAAAAACAATCTATAGACGCCAAATGGCAGGAATATAGAATCAAACTATGGGGCAGACTGACGGTGCAAAACGATCAGCCGATGGAATTGTCCGTATCGTTTGGAGGCACGCAAATAACCGTAACCGGAGATGTGCCGCAGTCGGCGCAAAAGCAGCCTTTGACCGAGGAAACTTTGCGGGAAAAGATGACGAGAACGAAAAATACTTGGTTTACATTTGAAACGCTTCATATCAGCTTAGGGGACGGGTTATTTGCGCCGGTTTCTGCGCTAAACGATTTAAGGCGCAGAGCGTTGGAATGTCTGCGGCAGACCTATTTGGCGCAATTTTTACGGGAAGCGCCGATAGTTCGCCCGTTGGACGAAAAAGCGTCCGGGCAGCCAATGGGACAAACGGGACAGACAGTGTTCACAGCGTCTGTAGAGACGATGGATCAGCTGCAGCCTCTTTTGAAAAATCGATGGATTTCCGTTATTTATCTGGACAGTATGACGTTTTTGACGGAGGATGTTTTGGAAACGCTGCATTCGATTTTAAAACAGGCCAAAGCGGAACAAAAACAGGTGTATTATATCCTCCCAGCGGTTTTTAGAGAGCGTGCGTCAAAATATTATAAACCGCTTTTGTCCGAGCTGGCAGTGGACGGGTTTTTAGTAAAAAATTATGATGCGCTTTCGTTTTTGCTGCGGCATGGCGTCCGGCCGGAACGCATACGGATTGACCATTCTCTGTATACCTGGTCGACAGAAGCAAAAGCGGCGTTTTTTTCCTTGGGAATTGCGGGAGATACGGTTCCGCTTGAATTAAATCAAAAGGAGATTTGGAAACGGAACAATACGGATAGCGAAATGTTGGTTTATGGTTATCTGCCGCTGATGGTCAGCGCGCAGTGTGTTAAAAAGAACGTAAGCGGCTGTTCCCATATGCCGGAGCTCTGCTATTTAAAGGATCGCTACGGAGTTTCGTTTCCAGTAAAAAACAACTGTATGCAGTGTTATAATGTGATTTACAATTCCAGGCCGCTGTATCTGCTTTTGGATACGGCCCAACAGGAAAAGCTGGGCGTGCGCCGGTTCCGGCTGTCGTTTACCATCGAATCCGCCCAGCAGGTACAAGAGGCGTTGGAGACCTGTTTGCCTGTTCTGACAGGAGAAGGCGGACGGCGTCTGCCTGCCGATGAAAAAGAGTATACATACGGCCATTGGAAAAGGGGCGTAGAATAGAGGGGTTATGAGCAGTATTTTTTGTGAAGTGTCCAAATATCTGATGGTTATCTTGTTTGCGTGCTATGTTCTGGAGTGCTTTTTGGTGTTAAAGAAAAAAGACGCAAGGCATCAGGCCGTTATTTTTCGCCGCCAGCATATCTGGATGTTTCTGCTGCATTTCAACGGCTATATGGTGCTGCTCGATCAGACCAGAAATCCCCGGATGCTTCTTTTTTATGGCGCTCAGGCCGTGTTTTTTGTGATTGTGCTGGGAAGCTATAAACTGCTCTATGAAAATGCCGCGCAGCTTTTGGTCAACAATATGTGTATGCTGTTAGCGATTGGATTTTTGGTTTTAAGCAGGCTTTCCTACGAAAAAGCGGTGCGCCAGTTTTCCATTGCGGCAGTTTCCATGATTTTGGCGCTTGGCATTCCGTTTTGCATTAAAAAAATTCGCTTTATTCGCAAACTGTCCTGGCTGTATGCCGTTTTGGGACTTGCGGCCTTAGCCGTCGTCGCCATTTTAGGCGCGACGAGCTATGGAGCGAAGCTTTCCATGACAGTGGCCGGGGTGACGGTTCAGCCGTCTGAGTTTGTCAAGATCTTGTTTGTGTTTTTTGTAGCCGGGATGCTGCATGAGTCCGGGGAATGGAAGCAGATTGTGCTTACCACCGCGGTGGCCGCGATCCATGTCATGGTTTTAGTGGCTTCCAAAGACTTAGGCAGTGCGCTGATCTTTTTTGTGGTATATCTGGTCATGCTCTATGTGGCGACAGGAAATCCACTGTATTTTATCGGCGGACTCCTTTGCGGCGCGGCAGCGTCGTTGGTCGCCTACCGTCTGTTTGCTCATGTGCGGGTGCGCGTGGTGGCATGGCAGGATCCGTTGAGCGTGATTGATAAAGAAGGGTATCAGGTCTGCCAGTCGTTGTTTGCCATTGGCACCGGCGGCTGGTTTGGCAGCGGCATCAATCAGGGGATGCCCAATAAAATTCCGGTGGTGGAACAGGATTTTGTCTTTGCCGCGATTGCGGAGGAGCTTGGCGGCATTTTTGCCCTCTGCTTAATTTTAGTCTGTATGAGCTGCTTTTTGATGTTTCTAAACATTGCTATGCAGCTTCGCGATCATTTTTATAAGCTTGTAGCGCTTGGTCTTGGGACGACTTACGGTTTCCAGACGTTTTTGACGATTGGCGGCGTAATCAAACTGATCCCATCGACAGGCGTAACGCTGCCGCTCGTCAGCTATGGAGGAAGCTCCCTGCTTAGCACGATTGTGATCTTTGCGGTGATTCAGGGATTTTACATCTTAAAAGAGAGTGAGGGGAAGCAGGATGGCAAAAAAAGAAAAGCAGGAAAACTCTGTCAATAATCGTGAATTTGCGGTGATTACGTACTGTTTTATCGGCCTGTTTTTATGTACCATGGGATATTTTGCGTATTTTCAGACGGCAAAAAGCGAGGAGTTTATCAATAATCCTTACAATACCCGGCAGGAAAAATTTGCAGAATCTATTGTCCGCGGCAAAATCCTTTCTGCGGAGGGGGACGTTTTAGCGGAGACGCGGACCGACGCTGCGGGCAACGAACAGCGAGTCTATCCGTATGCGGATGTGTTTGCGCATATTGTCGGCTATGACACAAAAGATCATGGCCGTGCAGGAATAGAATCCGGAGAGAATTTTAATCTGCTGCGTTCCCATGCGTTTATCCTAGAGCAGGCCATGCATAAGCTGACCGACCAAAAAAATATCGGGGACGATGTCGTAACCACGTTGCAGACGTCTCTGCAAAACGCCGCGTATCAGGCATTGGGCGAGTTTGACGGAGCGGTGGCGGTTTTAGAGCCTGCAACCGGAAAAATCCTCGCCATGGTCTCAAAGCCTGGTTTTGACCCGAATACGGTTTCTGAAAACTGGGACGAGATTGTAGCGGATGAACAGGAAAAGTCGGCGTTTTTAAACCGGGCCTCCCAGGGACTGTATCCGCCCGGATCTACGTTTAAAATATTGACTGCGCTGGAATATGTCCGAGAGCATCCGTTAGACTATGCAGAATATTCCTATGTGTGTAACGGCGAGCTAGAAAAGGACGGCGGCAGATTGCGCTGTTTTGGCGGTGGGGTGCATGGGGAGGTCGATTTGGAGGAATCGTTTGCCAAATCCTGCAATACTTCGTTTGCGCATATCGGTCTGTCTCTAAAACCGAAAAAATTTGTGGATACCTGCCGGGATCTGCTGTTTAACGTTTCTTTGCCAGTGGAAAAAATCGAGACTTCAAGGAGCAGCTTTGCCCTGCAAAAAGCAGCTTCGTCCAGTGAAATTATGGAGACGGCGATTGGTCAGGGTAAGACGCTTGTGACGCCGCTTCATATGTTGATGATTGTCAGCGCAGTGGCTAATGGCGGCGAATTGATGAAGCCATATGTCGTAGACTCCGTCCAAAATTACCAGGGGGATATCGTGCTAGAACATACGCCATCCGATTTTGGCGCGTTGATGACTCCTAAAGAGGCCGGGATTCTTAAGGATTATATGAAAAGCGCAGTAGAAGGCGGCACGGCTTCCAAATTACAGGGGTTGAGCTATCAGGCCTATGGAAAAACAGGATCCGCGGAATTTGGCGTAAACAAAGGAGACAGCCATGCCTGGTTTGTCGGTTTTGCCCACAGAGAGGACAAAGCGGATATTGCGGTGGCGGTGATTTTAGAGGGGGCCGGAAGCGGCGGCGCCTATGCGGTTCCAGCGGCAAAACGCGTCCTGGACGCCTATTATCC
>CAOJLW010000202.1 GCA_948438565.1 uncultured Lachnospiraceae bacterium
AATATTCTCCTCCTGTTTTGGGATCTTGTCTGTATCCATTTGTTCCGAAGATACCAGTTGTCCCGTTTCCTCGTCCACATAATTTTCGTCGGCCGCTTCCCGGGCAATAATCGACTCATAAGAAATATCGCTTTCCGACTGCGTCGTATACTCCTCCACATCCGTTACATAGCCATAGGCCGGAACTGTCCGAAACACCCATTCCAACAGCTGAGCGACGCCCCCCTCGCCCTGTTTTTCAAAAAAGAGAGACGGAGCCGTGGTTTTTAGCATCTGCATATAGATCTCGCTTTTGGCCTGTCGGCGTATCACGTCGAATAGGGAATCCTCCCGAACCAGATTCCCGCACAGACTGCAAAGGCAGACAGCCAACAATGCTGTAAATGCGGTTATTGTTATTTTCTTTTTCTTTTTTTTCAATCTTGCCCTCACGTTTATACACTCCTGCCACTTATATATATACGCTTAGACAAGCAATTTATACCGGAAAAAATGCCATATTAATCCCTTCTGAAATCGTATAGCTCAATCTTTTGACAGATTCGTCAATATCTTTGGGCGTGACAAACATCGCATTCAAGTTAGGTGAAAGCAGCTCCCGGATCAATTCATATTTTTCCGCTTCTTCGAGACGACTGATGGATTTCCCCAAATCCTCCAAACGCCTGGCAGCCTCCATCTCTGAGACCAGGTTGTTCATGGCGTCGCTGACAATCGTAACCGCATCCACGACAGTCGGAATTCCAATGGCAATCACCGGTATGCCCATACTTTCCTGGTTTAGGGCGTGCCTGTGGTTTCCGACTCCGGATCCGGGAGAAATCCCGGTATCCGTAATCTGTATCGTACGGTTTAAACGTTTGGCGCTGCGCGCCGCCAGCGCGTCAATCGCAATAATATAATCCGGCTTCGTTTCCTCCAAAACGCCCTTAATAATTTCCAACGTCTCCATACCCGTCTGCGCCATCACCCCAGGCACAATGCCGCTGATTTGATGGTTGCTCTTTAAGCCAAAAGCATATTTGCCAAATTTGCGGATGATATGTCTTGTAATCATCATATTGTCCACAACCCTTGGCCCCAATGCGTCCGGCGTTACTTCCCGGTTCCCCAGTCCAACAATCAAGACCGATAGCTCCTGCTTTTCGATCGGCATTAATTCCCTTAAAATTTCCGCCAGCTTACCGGAAATTTCTCTATGATAATCTTCATCGGAATCCGCCATATCCGGCGCTTCCAGCGTAATATAATTCCCCTTTGGCTTCCCCATCGCTTTCGCGCCGTTTTCCGTTTCAATCGCTACTTTCGTCACGGTCATGTTGCCGCCCAGTCGTTCTTCCTTTACCTTCACCCCTTTTATCTCAACATTATCATCCTTAAATTTTTCCCTTGCTTCTAAAGCTAAATCTGTCCGAACCTGATACATCCTGGCACCACCTTTATCATGATGTTTTTCCGTATTATTTTTCTCAAAAATCAGGGAAATATGTATTGACAGAATCCGAATCTTGACCTAAAATATCATTTGTATGTGTGCGGCAAGACGTCCGTGTCCGGCTTTGTTGCACGGTTTCGAACCATGATTTTATTATTGATATATTGGAGGTGTCCAGATTGGCTAATATTAAATCTGCTAAAAAAAGAATTCTTATCACAGCGACCAGAACTGCCCGGAATAAATCCATTCGTTCCGCAGTAAAAACATCCATCAAAAAAGTGGAAGCTGCTGTACAAGCTAAGAACAAAGAAGCTGCGCAGGCTGCATTGACTTCTGCCATTTCTACCATTGCGAAAGCATCTAAAAAAGGCGTTTATCACAAGAACAATGCTGCCAGGAAGATTTCTCATTTATCCAAGCTTGTCAACGAGCTCGCATAATTGAAATTCATAATTTATCAAAAATAAAAGGGAAGGTGCACCACCGTCATTGCATCCATTCCCTTTTTTTATTTCTTATCGTTTTCGATATTTCCGCTCGATTACCGTAATATAGACTGCCATAGCCACAATCGCTTCCAACATTGTCCCTATCACAGACAACAGGATCCAGGGCGTATCCTGCCCGTCCAGTAACGGAAGTCCAAGCAGCAGAAACACTGCTCCGTATACCGTCCACAATTTCCCTAACGCCCGGTTATATGCTTTGATATCCGCTACCGGAAATGTTTTGGCATTGGCCCAGAAACTAAACGGCGCTGCTCTTTTGGAAAAAAAGACATATGCCCCCATGCCGATAAATGCAAGTCCTACCAATGACCATATCAAGTATGCCTCCATATGCACTCTTCTCCCTTCTATTTCATATAAAGACCTGCCAGTTTTCCATCCGATTCAAACGATAGGGTATAAGTCACGCTGATCTGTTCATACGTTACCGTTACTTGCGCTACGGCCATCGTCTTTCCCATTTGCGTGATTTCACCCAGATAAATATGCCCAATCGTCTGTCGTTCTCCCCAATTTTCCCCGATATTCTTTTTAACCGTATCAATCGTCTGCAAAGTGAGAGCCTGTTGCATCGTCTCTGTCGCATGGCTTTTTAACGTATCCAGGTCATTGTCGTCCAATGTTGCAATCACAAACTGTACCTGTTCTTCCAAAGCCTGCTGTTCAAAGAAACCGCTTTTGCCAATCTCCCCTCCCTTTGGAACAAACCAGTAGATCGCATAGGCCGCAAATAAAACGATCAGCAGCGACACACAAAGAAATTTCCGTCTTTTGGACTTTTTATAGGCTTTGCGCTCTATGTCTGTAAAGTTCCGGTTAAATTCATCCGCAACATCCTTAGCGTTACCCATAAGTCCTAACGCCTGCTCCGGCGTTTTCCCCTCTTCCACTGCAACCTCCAGATCGGACTGTAACTGTTTTTTAATCTCTTCCCGTTTTATCTTAGAACATTTTAAGTTCCTGGCAACCGCCTTTAAGTATTGTTCTGTTGTCATATGATATCCCCTCCCATAATCTGCATAATTCCCATTGAAATCTGTTTCCACAAGCCGGATATATCCACAAATGCCTGCCTTCCGCACTCTGTGATCCGGTAGTATTTTCTGGCTACGCGTTTCCCTTCCGGTTTACTCCATTCCGTTTCGACAAACCCTTCTTCTTCCAGGCGGTACAACACAGGATACAGCGTGCCTTCCTTCAGCGCAAAGACGTTTCGGCTGTTTTCCTTAAGTTCCTGGATTAGCTGATAACCATATTTCGCTTCCTGTTCCAACAGCTTTAAAACCAGCATATCCAAAACGCCTTTTTTCATCTGCTGTTCATACTTTCCATACATGAACGCCCTCCATATTTTTATATTTAGCATTGCTAAGTACATAATAAAACAATATATTCAAAAAGTCAAGAGGGCAGACACACACCCTCACTGCAATCCATAAACGTAACGTTCACGAACACACCATCTGCCCCCTCCCACTTGCCATCCCCATTTTAATATGTTATAGTAATGTAAATTCTTTCCGGAGGTACCCACATGAAGTTACAGCAGTTACTCAGCTACACCCGCAAAGCCATCGACGACTACCAGATGATACAAGCCGGCGACAAAATAGCTGTCGGGATATCCGGAGGGAAAGATAGTCTGTCTATGCTCTACGCACTGAAATCTCTACAGCGTTTCTACCCAAAGCCTTTTGAACTGGCGGCCGTTATGGTCAGCCTTGGATATGAGACTTTTCATTTTCAGGCTATAGAACGTTTATGTGAAAGCCTTAACGTTCCGTTTTATATTGTACATACAGATATTGCCAAAATTATTTTCGAGGATCGCCAGGAACCCTCTCCCTGCTCTCTTTGCGCGAAAATGCGAAAAGGCGCTCTAAATACCAAGGTCAAGGAACTGGGGTTCCATAAAGTCGCCTATGGACACCACAAAGACGATATCATCGAAACCATGCTGCTCTCCCTGTTATATGAGGGCAGATTTTATTCCTTTTCTCCGGTCACCTACTTAGACCGCATGGATTTGACTGTGATACGTCCCATGATGTATGTGCCGGAAGCGGATGTGATCGGTTTTTCCAACCGCTATCAATTGCCCATTGAAAAAAATCCCTGTCCACAGGACGGCATTACACGGCGTGAATATGCCAAACAGCTTTTACGTCAACTCAACCTGGAAAATCCAGGCGTAAAAAACAGGATGTTTACCGCTATTCTAAACGGCAACATCCCAGGCTGGCCCCAAAAAACAACGCAACACGAGGAATCCGGGAAATGAAAGAAAGAACTTATCACGAAAAAATAGCGATTGACAATGAACTAAAACTTCGGGAGCTTTTACAGGCGCTCCCTCATTTTTGTAAAGAGTATTTTATCGGCATGGAACCGACCACTTCTTCCCGAACCCGCATTGCCTATGCCTATGATCTGGGGATATTTTTTGAATATATGCATGAAAATAACGCATATTGCCATAAAATGGAAGTTCAGGATTTTCCGATTAGCATACTGGATCAGATTAAGGTACAGGATATTGAACATTACTTAAACTGGTTGAAGTATTATATTAAAGATAATGTGGAACACACCAATAACGAACGCGGCATTTCCAGGAAGCTTGCGTGTTTAAGGAG
>CAOJLW010000203.1 GCA_948438565.1 uncultured Lachnospiraceae bacterium
TCTAAGGGTTTATAGGTATCCCTCGAATAACCTAAATACATTATACAAGGAGAAAATCAAATGAGTATCAATGAAATAGGAGGATTCGGTTTTCCAATGGCAGGATACCGGGCAAGTAAAACCAAACAGAATGCGTCAGGAGAAGATTTTGCCAAACAGGCGAGTGATGCGTTCAATAAAAAAGGCCATATTGTCTATATGAAAACAGACGATATGCTATATTCCGGCGGGAATGGCACGGGTTTATCTTTTTATATTAAATATGCGCAAAACCATACGGAGGAGGATCCGACGGTAGTGGCAAAAGGCGTGGATGAAAACGGAAATGAGTTTGAACAGACGATACATATCAATCAAATCAACCCGAATTCTGCGACAATTGTAGAAATGCGGGCCTTGGAAGCATACTTGGATGTGGATAAAAACGGAGGACTCAGTTCACTTCCGATGGAAACCGGCAGGATGGGTCTGTATGACCGGACAAATTTTATGGGGATGTTCCGGAAACAGATAAGCGATATGCAGTTGTTAAAGCAGGGGAAAACGGCGGCCTATTACCAATACAGTATGCAGTCATATTGGGATTTTATGAACGGCAAAGTGGGGCAGAAGGGAAACCGCTAAATCATGTAAAGCTTGCCTATATAAATAATTTTACACATATCCGCATACGGAATCTGCCGGTATGCGGATATTTTTTTCCCATAGATTCAGCTTGACTTTTATATCCTACAGGTGTAGTATTTAATGGCAAAGGAGCTTTATTTTTTTGATTTAAAATCTTACAAAAGTAATATTTAGAACTCATGGGAGGGAAGGATATGACCAAAAGAAGAAACAGACGAAGAAGAGAGCGGATCCGGCATTTGTTAGGGATTACCGTAGGTGTGTGGATCGTAACGCTATGCGGCGCAGCCGCTTATCGGATGGTGTGCGCCAGGCAAAAGAGTCTCTTGAGCCAACCGGACGTATTGATGGCTGCCTATATGCAATATATTCCGGAGCAAAAATATGAAGAGATGTACCGAATGCTGGATGAGGAGACGTCCAGACAGATGAGTCAGGAGGATTTTATCAAACGCAATTCCGCTATTTATGAAGGCATAGAAATACAAAATATGGAAGTTTCCATGATTTCCTATGATGAAGAAACCGGTAGGGTATCCTATCAGACATCGTTTGATACGGCTGCGGGGAAGGTGAGCTTTGAAAATGAGGCGCTTTTTCGAAAGGAGGAAGAGGGATACGGTCTGGTCTGGACAGATTCCCTGATATTTCCAGGATTGCGCGCTGCGGATAGGGTCAGGGTTTCTGTGTTGCAGGCAAGGCGCGGGGAGATTTTAGACAGAAACGGCAAGACGCTGGCAGGAGAGGGCGTTGCGTCCTCTGTTGGGATCGTGCCGGGAAAATTGGAAAATCGGGAGACCGCAATTGGGCAAACGGCCGCTTTGCTGGAAATGAAGCCAGAGGATGTGGAAAAGAAATTGTCGGCCCAATGGGTAAAAGACGATTCATTTGTCCCGGTTAAGACAATTTGGAAAGTAACGGAACTGGACCGGACGTCGCCGGAATTTAAGCGGCGGCAGCAATTATTGGAGATACCGGGCGTTATGATTTCCGATATAAACGTGCGGGCATATCCGCTTCAGGACGCGGCGGCGCATTTGGTCGGTTATGTACAAGGCGTTACGGCGGAAGATCTGGAAAAATATGCCGGGGAGGGGTATACGGCAAGTAGCGTGATAGGCAAAAGCGGGGCGGAAGGTTTGTTTGAGAGTGAATTAAAAGGACAAAACGGATGCCGGATTGCTATTGTGGATGCTGACGGAAAAGAAAAAGAGGAAGTGGCCATAAAGGTGGCGGAGCATGGGAAAACGATCCGACTTACGATTGATTCTGCATTGCAGGCTGCCTTGTATGAGCGGTTTCAGGAGGATAAGAGCTGTTCGGTTGCCTTAGATCCCAAAACCGGGGAAGTTTTGGCGCTGGTCAGTACGCCGTCTTACGATAATAACGACTTTATTTTGGGATTCTCCGATGAGCAATGGACGTCGCTCAATGAAGACGAAAATCGGCCGCTGTATAACCGTTTTCGCCAGGTATGGTGTCCGGGATCGACGTTTAAACCGATTACGGCTGCAATCGGCCTGGAATCGGGCGCAGTCGATCCAGACGAGGACTATGGCAATGTGGGACTGAGATGGCAAAAGGACGCGTCCTGGGGATCGTACCAGGTGACGACGCTTCATGCTTATGAGCCGGTTGTTTTAGAAAATGCATTGATTTATTCGGACAATATTTATTTTGCAAAAGCGGCCTTAAACATCGGTGCGGCCAAGATGGAGGAAAGCCTTTTGGAGTTAGGGTTTTTGGAGGAGATGCCGTTTGAAATTCAGATGTCAAAATCACAGTATTCTAATACGGAACATATAGAAACGGAAATACAGCTTGCGGACAGCGGGTACGGGCAGGGGCAGATGTTGATCAATCCCTTGCATATGGCCTGTATCTATACGGCTTTTTGTAATCAGGGGAATATCCTAAAGCCGTATTTATTATATAATAAGGAAGCAAAGCCGGCGTATTGGATTGTAAATGCCTTTGGAGCAGAGACGGCGCAACGCGTATGGGAAGGGCTTAAAAAAGTCGTAAACGATCCAAACGGAACCGGGTATGCGGCCCACAGGGAGGACGTTCTGTTGGCCGGAAAAACAGGGACAGCGGAAATCAAAGCGTCAAAAGACGACGTTTCGGGTACGGAGTTGGGATGGTTTGCGATATGCACAGCGGAACATACGGAAAAACAGCCGATTTTAATCGTCAGCATGGTAGAGGATGTAAAAGGAAGGGGAGGCAGCGGTTATGTGGTGGAAAAAAGCAAACAGGTTCTGGAGCATTGGTTTGACAGGGCATATTAGTATGGTAACGACATTTTTTCTGATGGCAATAGGATTTGTGGCATTGATGCTGTCAGGCTGTACGGATTCGATGTCAAACGTATCGGATGGGATCGAAGAGGTTACGGCTCCGGAGCAGGCTGCGGGTCTTGCTTCTAAGGGACTTTTATCCGGGCAATGGACGGATCCGCAGGACATTGCCGCGATCTGCCGTGATATCTATGATCGAGCTATCAAAATGGATACGATAGGGAGCCTGGAAACGGTGCGGGAGATAGTCAAAAGGCTTGGAGAAGCCGGCTATGCGTCTGTGGACAGCAAAAATCAGGTGGATATGGCCGGGGCAGAGCAGGTATTGCAGTTTTGTCAAACGGCAGACGCAGCGCATGACGCAAAATTGACGATTGTTACCGTCACATATACCGGGGGATTTCGGATTTTTGATATGCAAATCAAGGACGGTGGGATCGATGTTGTCAGAGGCTATTATCAATATGATGAAAACGGACGACTGCAAAATAAAAGCACGGTAAGCTATCCGGCGTCTGTTTGGGAATACACGAAAGAAGGGTATCTGTTCTTGGAAGGCGAATATTTTTCAGATGAAAATTATATGCTTACGTTACAGGATACGCCTGAATACACGGCGTTTCGGGTATTGCCGCTAGATGCGCAGTGCAGGGAGTGGAACCGGCAATATATCCTGCCAATGGGCTATGACAGTAACAATCTGTTTTTGTCCAATTGGAACGAAGCGGATTTGAGGGAGTTGGATATGTATGATAGCTTTGATCGTTGTTACGCCATGCTTTATCAACAGCCGCATCCGTATGTGCCGGATGAAAATTTAGGCGTTGGAGCAGTCTACCGGATACCGGAAGATATTTTTGAGGGCGTAATCTTTACATATTTTGATGTGGATGCAGAGGCGGTTCGGGCAAAAACCAGGTATTTGGACAGCGACGCGGCGTATGCATACAGGCCGCGAGGTCTGTATGAAGCGTCATATCCGGAAATTCCTTATCCGGAGGTAGCAAGCGGCGTGAAAAACCCGGACGGAACGGTTACGCTTATCATTCATGCGGTATATCCGGATGAACATACTGCGAAAGCATTCGCGCATCAAACTGTGATCCGGCCATTGCCGAGCGGTGGGTTTCAGTATGTGTCCAATCAAATGCTGGATAGGGAAGGCGATTATAAGCCATGGTGGTATGCCAAACGTCTGACGGAAGAGGAGTGGCGGAAAATTTACCGAGTGGAGTAGTTTTATTGTAATTTACAGGATGTTATGATAGAATAGCGTAGGAAATTGATACGAAAGCAGGAATATACGCTGCGATGAAAAGACGGGCAGAATAAAAAACTTATCAGAAAAACGGAGGCAATCATATGGCATTAGTAAAAAAACCCGTGACCGGGATGAAGGATATTTTGCCGGAGGAAATGCAGATCCGCGATTATGTGATTGGCGTAATCAAGGAGACCTACCGGAGCTTCGGCTTTACCCCGCTGGAAACGCCCTGTATGGAGAATATTGGCAATTTGTGCAGTAAACAGGGCGGTGAAAATGAAAAGCTGATTTTTAAAGTCTTAAAACGTGTGGAAAAATTAAAATAGATCGGAAGAGCGTCGTGTAGGGAAAGAGTGTTCGTGCATGTGTAGA
>CAOJLW010000204.1 GCA_948438565.1 uncultured Lachnospiraceae bacterium
TTCCCTACACGACGCTCTTCCGATCTCACTCCAAGATCCAGGGATTCACCAATCGTAGCCGTGCTTTCGGCAGCTTGCGGAGCATTCGTGTCGGTCTGACTCCCCTGCCCGTCCGGCTGTGGCGGCGTCTGTTCCGCTGTTTCCGTATCCTGTTCGGCAGCCTGCGTTTCAGAAGGCGCGCTATCCTGCGCAACGTCCCCGTCCGCTTTCAGATCCTCTTCTTTTAAAAACACCTCTCCGTCCGGCTGGAAGCCGTTAAATTTTGCCACGGCCTGCGCAGCATAGCTGACAATGGCAGCTTCCTCTTCCGGCGTCAACTCGTATAGTTTCTCACCGCATCCGGCGAGCGTGCATACCGCAAGCAACAATACCACAGTAATTTTCATCTTTGAACTTTTCATTCCGCGCCTCCACTGCATAAAATTTCTGTAATTATCGTTTATTTTAACATTTTTTACGGCAATGAGCAACTATTATTTGCAGTCGACTGCGGTAAAGGCGTATTCGTATCCAATTCAAACCAAAACTCCACGCCGTCCGTATGATTGACCGCGCCGCACGCCCTGTGGAAAGAATCCATAATCGCTTTCACGATAGACAATCCAATGCCGCTTCCTCCGTATTCCCTCGTGCGGGCTTTATCAACTTTATAGAATTTATCCCAGATATTTCCAATATCCTCCTTTGGTATCTGTTTACCCGTATTAAAGACGCTGACGCGCACATGATCCCCCATCCGCGTGTATTTGATATCGATATGCTTTTCATTGTCCGCATGGTGTATGGCATTGCTCAGGTAATTGGTCATAACTTCTTCGACTTTAAATTCATCCGCCCAGACATACATCGGTATATCGGTGTTAAACGTTAAGCTGATTCCATTCTGCTTGAGCAAAATAGATGACGCCGCGATGACGCCGCGGATCAGCTCTGTCAAATCAAATCGTTCCATCGAGACCAGATCGTTGCCAAATTCCAACTGATTGAGCGTAAGCAGTTTTTTTACCATTTGGTTCATTTTGTCCGCTTCGTCCATAATCACTTCACAATAAAAGCTCCTGCTCTCTTCATCGTCATTGATGCATTCCTGCAAACCTTCCGCATACCCTTGGATGAGAGCCAGAGGGGTTTTTAGCTCATGGGATACATTGGACAGGAAATCTTTGCGCATTTCATCGATCTGCGTCTTTTTTTCGTTGTCAATCTGTAGCTCGTTGTTGGCGCTTTTCAACTCGGAAATTGTCTTTTCCAGATTTTCGGACATCTGGTTGATATGCTCGCCCAACAAATCAATTTCATTATTGGCTTTCCCTTGGTATTTGGCGTTAAAATCCAGACTGGTCATTCTCCTGGAAATTTCCGTCAGTTCTAATATTGGCCGGGCTATTTTCCTGGACGCCAGAATACTGATCATTGCGCTAATCACGATTGCCCCAATGCCGACATAAGTCAAAAAACGGTTGGAAATCCACGCGCTTTCCCGGATACTCTCCAAAGCCGAACGCATCAGGATCAGATTGCCATCCGAAAGCACGCCCCAGAGCACCAGATATTCGGACTCCAGTCTTGTGTCAATCTGTTTTTCCAGCATATATCCGTTTCCCTGTTCCAACAGCTCGCTGGAACGTCCTTTGGAATCTTCAAACAGCACATCCATAAACTGCTTTTTAATCATCGTCGCATCGTTGACAGAGGTCCGGATAATGGAACCGCTTGCGTTGATAATTAAAATAGAAAGATTGTCATTTGCGCATATATTTTCAAACGCCACATCAAACTCCGCATCGTTCAACGTCCCTTTTGCGCTTTCCGCATCAATCGTTTTAAATCCGTCCAGAATGGCGTTTTGTTTGTTATATGTATAATAATCCTCCAGAAACGTTGCATTCAAAAACCAGCACAGTAAAACTGTGCCGGCTACTAATCCCAAAATTGTCCCTGTATACTGTAAAGTCAAGGAATGCTTTACCTGTGTATTATTTGCACGATCCATATTATGCCGTCACCTCGAATTTGTAACCCATACCCCAAATTGTCTTGATGTATTCCCCACGCTTGCCAAGCTTATTGCGCAGTTTCTTGACATGGGTGTCAATCGTCCTGGCATCGCCGAAATAATCATAATTCCAAACGTGGTTTAGAATCTTTTCCCGGGAAAGCGCAATTCCACGGTTTTCAATGAAATAAGCCAAAAGTTCAAATTCTTTGTAACTTAGCTCGATGCGTTCCCCGTCAACCGTTACCAGATGAGCCACCTTATCGAGCGTAATACCGCCGACCTCAACGGCCTCTTCTGCGGAAAAAAGACTGGAACGGCGTAAAATAGCTTCTACGCGCGCAACTAATATTTTGGGACTAAACGGCTTTGAAATATATTCATCCACGCCCAGATCAAAACCCTGCAATTCATCATTTTCCTCGCCTTTGGCGGTCAGCATAATAATCGGTACTTTTGACGTCCCGCGAATTTCACGGCAGACATCCCAGCCGTTGATCTTGGGCATCATCACGTCTAAGATAATCAACGCAATTTCCTTGTCACGATAAAAAATATCCAACGCCTCTTCCCCGTCACCGGCTTCTACCACTTCAAAATTGTCACGAATCAAAAAATCCCTGACCAACTTGCGCATCCTGCTCTCATCGTCTACGACCAATACCTTGATTTTATCCATTCCGGCCTCCTTTTTCCCTCATTTCTCCAAATTATGTAATTTTACTGTGTATTGTAGCAGTAATATATGAAAAAAAAGTGAAAATCAGGCTTATTGGCTCATTTCCTTCATGCGTTCCCGCAGCTTGGCCTCGCGTTCATCCAAATCTGTTTCCCAGGCTTCGTACTTTTCAATTAAAGCGTTTTCATAATTGACAATATTGACATTTCCGCTGGTAGCCGTGACCGCAAACATACCGGCCACAATCAAAAACAGAAGAACCGTAAAAAACATACTTGTCCGAAACCATTTTTTATAATCTATATTCCGTACCTTTGTTTGGTAGACAATTTTCGTCTTTGTTTTGGCCGGCTGCTGCGCACGTTGCTGGGGCGGACGCGCCGGCCCGGCGTCTGCCTGCGCAGGGCGCTGTTCCTTACGGACAATAACAGGAATCGGCGGAATTTCCTCATCCCGGATATTTGGATCGGCTTTTAAAACCGCCTGCAATTCCGATAAAAACGAATACCCGACCGGCGTTTCAAACAGTCTTTGCCGGACCATCTGGCAATAGATCTGCTGAATGACCTGCGGCTTGGCCATATCCGCTTTTTGCTTTACATAGCGAATCCCTTCCGCTTCTTTGACCGCTTTTTCCAACAGTTTTTCATCCGGAAAAGCAAACCCCTCTACTTCATAAGGCACTTTGTTCATATTTCCTCCGTATTTTAAACATTCCACCTGTACTCCAGGGTGTTTTTCTCTTATTATAGTAAAAATGCATCCAAAACGCAATCATTTCTGATGCAGACGCTCCAGTTGTTCGGAACGTTTCATGATTTTTTGTGCATATTCAGTATACTGCGCCGTTTTTCCGCGTTCCAGAGCATCGCTGCTTCCATTATATAACATCAGCACGGTTCCAAGATCGCCATATTCCCGGAACAATTCCATCAGATAATCCGCCGCTAAAAGGATATTCCCCCGTTTATCAAAAATGTCAAAAACCCCCAAACGCTCCATACGATCTTTGTGGTATTGCATATTAATCTGCATCAGGCCTTTGCAATTCCCGTTCTGCGCATACTGGTTGCCGGACGATTCCGACTCCATAATCGCTTCTAAGAGCTCCGGACAAATTCCGTATTGCGCGCCGATTTCCTCACAATACGCTACGCATTCCACCGGGATAAACGTATCCGCATTTTCCGCCTGCAGGGATTGCGCCGTAAAGCCACATACCATCATAAACACCGTAAAAACCGCCCATATCTTTCTTTTTTTATCCTGCATCGATTTCCTCCCAGAATTATTTCATCATAATAAGATATGCAATATCTCCCGATTATATAATTCTATGAGAAAAAAATATTTTTATACCCTTTTTCTAAAAGTTTCGATCGTTGCCGAACAAGCGCCACCGGCGCTTGACAACTCGGAGGGTTTTTGTTTCATAGGAAAGTCCGATGCTTTCACTCTTCACAGCGGCCAGCTCTTTTCTATAAAACAAAAAAAGAAAGCAGCCAGCTTGCTGCTTCTTTTAGGAGAAGGTATTTTTACTATGGGTATAGTAAAAAATATATAATAAGGTATTGGGGTTTTTACGAGTATTATAATATCATAGATATTCCAATAAGTGTTCACAAATGTTACAATTTTTCATTGTGTTTTTTATGCAATATATCCAAACAGTTCCACTTTATACGCCCAACAGCTCCAATAATTCGTCCTTACTGATATCGGCAAGCTGCCCCGATTGTCCGCCAAGCGCCTGTTCGGCCAACCCTTTTTTGGCCTCTTGTAACTTTTGAATTTTTTCTTCAATGGTATGTTTGGCTATCAGCTTATAGACCGTCACCTTCCTGGTCTGCCCGATCCGGAACGCCCTGTCC
>CAOJLW010000205.1 GCA_948438565.1 uncultured Lachnospiraceae bacterium
TGACGCATACCAGAACTTGGATACGTCGGCGTTTACCAGCGAGAGCAGCGCGGCTTTGGCTGCGGCATTAGAGGCTGCCGGACGAATCTTAAACGGCGAAGCAGAAGACGGCCAGACAGCAGGAGACGCTCTGACGACGTTGATGCAGGCGGCCGCAGGCCTTGTGATTGATAACGAGGCGATGAAACAGGATGTGGAAGCGGCCAATCAGGCGGCTCAGGATGCTATGGAAGCAGCTGAGAAAGTGGCAAAAGAGGCGAAGGAAGCGGCCGAAGCGATTCAAAAAGAAGCGGCTGATGCAATAGAAGCAGCGAAAAAAGAAGCGGCTGATGCAGTGGCGGCAGCGAAAAAAGAAGCGGCTGATGCAGTGGCGGCAGCGAAAAAGGAAGCCGAAGTAGCGGCGAAGAAAGAAGCCGAAGAAGCAGCGAAGAAAGAAGCCGAAGAGGCAATGAAGAAAGCAGAAGCGGCAGCGGCGCAGAAATTGGCTGAGGTCATGGCTCAGTTGGAAAAACAATCCGCAGAAGCGAAAGCAGCTATTGAGGCGGCGAAGAAGGTTGCAGAACAGGCGCAGGCCGAGGCCAGCGCAGCAAATCTGGCATTGGGGAAAGTGGCATTTAAATCCAGCGTGATGACATTAAAATCCGTTAAGAGCGCCGGTAAGAAAAAATTAAAAGTAAAATGGGATAAAGTGGAAAATGCGCAAGGGTATGAGATCCGTTATGCGACAAATGCAAGCTTCAAGAAAGCGAAAAAGCTTACCGTGAAGGGAAGCGCTGCAAGTACCGGCACTATCCGGAAATTAACCAGCGGAAAGAAATACTATGTAAAAGTCAGAGCATATCAGACGTTTGACGGTAAGAAAGTTTATACAGCCTATAGCAAGGCAAAAAAAATTAGAGTAAAATAAACGAAAGGCCAGGTTGTTTCAAGCAACCTGGCCTTTTGATATATGCAATTTATGAAAAACAACGTTGTAATTTTAAAAACCATCGGCTGTTCGTGAGCATCTGATTTAAACGCACTAAGATTTCAGCGAACAGATATATAAACAAGAACGTGGCAATCAAAATCAGGGATTCTTGCAGGATGGTCAGTTCATACGCGCTAAATAATCCAATGATCTGGCTCATCACTACGTGCTGCAACAGAAAGATAGCATAGGAGATCCGGCCTGTATAAAGGAAAAACGGTCGGATTTTTTCATATCGCATCACAACATTGCCGATTTGGTAAAACAATAGGAATAGTCCGACGGCAATCGCCTGTGCGCAGAGGAACGGATCGATTGGAATCTTGACAAAAATAAATATAAGCGCAATCCCGCCAAATACGGCGGTAATCCATTTAGCGCTCAGCCATTCCCGGAAGCGGATAAACAGCATACCCAGCCAAAAGGCAAACAGGCAGACAATCAGATTGCGCTCTCTTTGAATTTGGAAATAGGGTATCGGCCAGTGAAAGGCTAACGTGGCGCCTCCGAGCAGCAGCGTGGTCAATATCATGCAGTGTTCCATACAGAAGGTCAGGAGAGGATACAGCAGATATAAAAGCGCCAAGGCTCCTAAAAACCATTCTCCAATAAAATAGTAATTCTGCGGATAGCGGTAGGAGAGGTAGCCGTCCATGCCAGAAAGCGTCAGCAGCATGGATTTTGGACTGCCATTGTAAAATAGATTCCCGGCTGTGGTGGCTTTTTGATAGTACAGGAAAAACCACAGGATATAAAACATAGGGAACAGTCCTTTAAACCGGGCAAAGTAATAGTGTTTTAAGTCGGAAAATTTCTGTTTTGGATAATTGTAGAACAGGGAAGCGCCTGAGAGCATAAAGAAGATATTTACGCTGGTGTTTTCTCCCCAGACTCCGTTGGCATGGGTATAAAAAAGCGGAAAGTTGCCGTATTGCGGCGTCGTATTGCAGATACACGCAAAATGGTAAATGACGATAATCCATGCGGTAGCGCTGCGCATAAAGTCAAAGCTGTCAATGCGTTCTTTTTTCATAGTCATTTATAACTCCTTTTTGGCTTGCTTCGGGGTAAAGTAGTCTTATATTGCTCCATATTGTAACATATTTATCGGCAGATGTATTTGGTTTCATAATCTTTTAACAAAAATATTAAAAATGCTATACAAACATTCAGATATTGTTATAATGAAAACAGAGACATTTCATATGAATTTTTGGGGGAGGTAATAGATATGAGTGTGAGGAAAAGGTTATTTGCAGGCGGTTTGGCGGCGCTTTTGCTGCTTCTTGGCGTGTTTACGCCAGGGTTCGAAGGGATATTTGAAGCGTATGCCGCGGAAAATGTGGCGTTAAACAAACCGGTAGAGGCGTCGGGGGTGGAAGTGAGCGGTCAATGGGGGCCGGAAATGGCCGTGGATGGAAAAAACGACGCTGATAATCGATGGTCCGGCGGTTTTATGAAAGGGTCCCATCAGACCAGCGATCAGTGGCTGGTCATTGATTTAAAGGCTCGCGCGACAGAGGTTACCTCGATTGAGGTGGCGTTTCATTTAAAAGTGTGGGCGACAAAATATCAGATCCAGACCAGCGACAGCGCTTCCGGCGGCTGGGAGACGCTGCACACGATAGAACGGGCGGCGTCTGGCTCCAACAGTGTGACAGATACGTTGGTGCCTGCACAGATTCCGGAGCTTGCGTCTTTAAAACGGTACGTGAGGTTTTATTTTACGGAGTTAAACAGTCAGGCGGCCGGCGATGCCATATCGGTACGTGAAATTACGATTATGGGGACGCAGACTGACGCCGTCGTCAGCGCACAGGATATTTTGGAAGAAATTTCGGAGCTTACGGTAAACGAGCAGGATAGCCATCTTGTCATCCCGGAGGTTTCGGATGCGTATGATATACGGGTATATGGAAGCGAAGTGGATCGGGTGATTGGGGACGACGGTTCTATTTCTCCCTATCGTCTGAGCAACCGCAGCTTTCAGGTGATTTTACAGGCGACCAGTAAAAC
The DNA here is from genome assembly GCA_948438565.1 of uncultured Lachnospiraceae bacterium. Lineage (GTDB taxonomy): Bacteria > Bacillota > Clostridia > Lachnospirales > Lachnospiraceae > Roseburia_B. The sequence goes on from CAOJLW010000205.1 coordinate 2,987, forward strand.
GGACGATTCGGATACGGCCAAAAAGAGCTTTACTGTTACGGCGCCAAACAATGCTAAACAGTATCCGGAGTTGTTTATGCAGGTCGCTTCTCCAAATCCGACGCCGGACGTGCTTCCGGCCATTCAGGAGTGGTATGGTTATGAGGGGGATTTTATCCTGACCAAGGATACCAAAATCATTGTGGACGATACGGCGCAGGCGGATCTGATGGATGTGGCGCAGGAATTCCAACAGGATATACAGGAAATCTGCGGTTTTGCGCTTGCTATCCAAAATGGTGAAAACGGCAGCGCGGGCAATATTTATTTAAAGTCCCAGGATACGGATGTTTATGGAACAGGGAAAGAAGGGTATTTTCTGATCAATGGGGAGAACGGCATTCAGATTTATTCTTCCACACAGACGGGCGTTTTATATGGAACCGTGACTGTGGAGCAGATGTTATCTCAGGATGCGGAACATTTGCATATTCCCAAAGGCGTTATTCGTGATTATCCGTTGTATGATACGCGCGGCATTATGTTTGACGTTGCCCGTATCCCGACCAGAATACAATTTTTGCAGGACTATTCCAAGATCCTAAAATGGTATAAGCTCAATACGATGCAGATGCATATCAATGACAATCAGTGGTCAGAGCCGGCATATTCTCCAAACTACAGCGACTGGGAGGACGTGGATGCTTCCCATCGCCTGGAATCCGAGCTGTTTCCATCTCTGGCTACACAAAGGGCAAAGTTTGAACAACTCGGAGATCGCACGGGGCGTTTTGACTATTATTATCAGACGTATACCGGCAAAGACGGCGAGCTATATTATACAAAAGAAGAATACCGCGCTCTGGAACAGGCGGCGGCCGAGCGTGGCGTAAAACTGATTGCGGAACTGGATACGCCGGGACATTCCGCGGCCTATACCAAGTATGTCTATGCCAATCAGCAGGAAGTGATTACGTCTTTGGTCAGGCATGGATATTTAAACCGCACGGATTACCTGAATGCGGACGGGACGATAAAAGACAGCGCGTCGTTTTATATCCATAATCCCAAGAATTTTGAATTGCTTTCTATCAATGAGGGAAGCGGTAATCCGACGGCGGCGCAAAATGCCCGGAATGCCAAGATTTTTATGCGGGCGCTTTTTGACGAGTATCTGGGCGGCATTGATGGAATCGAACCATTATTTACTGCGGATACGATCAGCGCCGGTGTGGATGAATACTGGGATAAAACAGAGGGCAATATTGCGGCGGCATTTGGCGACTATATGAATGGTATGTACGATTTGCTAGGCAAATCAGAAACCGGATATGGCAAAGACGTTATTATGTGGGGGGCGCTTGGCGTATTTCCTGTTAGTTCTGCCATCAATAAAAATATTATTTTGGAAATCTGGAACGGGCGCGGGGAGGATGTGCCGCTGGATCGCATTGCGGACGGTTTCCAGGTGATTAATCTTCCTCAGATGTATTTGTATACGACGCCTGGCCGTTACCATAAAGATATGGTGCGCGAAGAATATATCTATTATA
>CAOJLW010000206.1 GCA_948438565.1 uncultured Lachnospiraceae bacterium
TCAACATTATTTATCTGGTTTATGTTATATAGCGTTTTAGGCTGGGTTTACGAGACGATCTATTGCAGCGTCAAAGGTCTCAAATGGGATAACCGTGGTATGTTAATTGGGCCGTATTGTCCGATTTATGGGGTCGGCGCGGTTTTGGATATCCTGCTTTGCAGCGGGCTGCCGGATAATGCCTCGGTTTTTTTTGCCTGTGTCTTTGGTTCCGCGATTTTGGAATATCTGACGTCGTATGCTACGGAAAGGCTGTTTCATGCGGTTTGGTGGGATTACAGCCGGATACCGTTTAACTTAAACGGCCGCATCTGTCTGTCGTGTTCGCTGAGCTTTGGCGTGGCCGGACTGCTTGTGCTGCACGGTATTCACCCCTATATGCTCCGACTGACAAATCCGATACCGGTGATGTTACAGGAAACGATTGCTCTATTGTTGATGGCGGTATTTGCTGCGGACTGTGTTTTGACCGCAGATTCCCTGATTGCGCTCAATGCAAAGCTGGAAGCGACCCGGGCGGCTATTGATATGCAGATTTCCGAAAAATATGACGCATTGATTGAAAATACAAAACAGAGCCTTACGGAAGGATTCCATACGTTAAAAGAAAAGATTTCTCTGGAGGAATTAAAAAAGACGATTTCTACCATGAATTGGGTGCAGTTGCGGGTGATTCGTTCGTCGGTTTCGTTTCGTCGGGCAAGCTATAGCGACTTGGGAAATAAAATGAGGCACGCGCTTTCGTTTCATAAGAGAAAAGAGGATGTCCGCGCCAATACGGCGCCGGAGCAAGGGCAGGACGCTTAACGCGTGTTGGAAAACAAGGTTCAGACACACGCAAGCAGTCAGTGCGTGATTGGGAAAGGCAGGAGAACTATGAAATTAACGGCACAGGAGCAAATGGAGCTGGAAGGATTTTTGCAGGGTCTGCATCGGACGCAGGAGGCGGAGCAGATGAAACAATATATCCAGCATGGACGGATTTCGACGTATGATCATGTATTGCGCGTGGTGCGGTTAAGCTTTTATTTAAACCGCCGCCTGCATCTGGGGGCGTCGGATCCGGAGCTGGTACGGGGTGCGTTCCTCCATGACTTTTATTTGTACGACTGGCACCAAAACGGTTATGTGGGACGGCTGCATGGACTGCACCATCCGGCCATCGCCTTAAAAAACGCGGCGCAGCGTTATACATTGACGCCGAGAGAATGCAATATTATTAAAAGCCATATGTGGCCGTTGACGTTGTTTGCGTTTCCCAAATACCGGGAGGCGTATATTGTGTGCCTGGCGGATAAAATCTGTTCTTCTTATGAAGTGGTGGCGTGCAGGTGAGGGGGCGGCCTGTTTGACAAATCTCAGGATCCTGTATACAATATAGGGACGACTGGATAAACGATAGAAGAGGTGTGTGATGGAACAAATTTTACATGTAATTACCGCAGAGGTAAAAAAAGCGTTTATGGAATGTGGGTATGATGAAGAATATGCGAAGGTGACATTATCGAACCGTCCGGATTTGTGTGAGTATCAGTGCAACGGCGCAATGGCAGCGGCAAAACGATATAAAAAAGCGCCGTTTGTGATTGCGGACGAGGTTTCTGGCAAGCTGGCCGGCAATGCGATGTTTGCATCGGCCGAAAGCGTAAAGCCGGGGTTTTTAAATTTAAAGCTGGATAATCTGTTTTTAGCGGAATATCTGCGGAATATGCAGCAGGATCAAGAGCGTTTTGGCTGTGAAAAAGCCAAAGCTTCCAAGACGTTTATGATTGTTTACGGCGGGCCGAACGTGGCGAAACCCCTTCATGTGGGTCATCTGCGTTCTGCGGTAATCGGCGAGAGCATAAAACGGCTTGGGCGTTTTGTCGGACATACCATGATTGGGGACGTTCATCTGGGCGACTGGGGTCTGCAGATGGGTCTGATTATTATCGAATTGAAGGCGCGGCAGCCGGAATTGGTCTATTTTAACGAGAGCTATACCGGGGAGTATCCGCTTGAAGCGCCGTTTACGATTTCGGAGCTTGAAGAAATTTATCCGACGGCAAGCGCAAAATCGAAAGAGGATACAGCGTATAAAGACGAAGCTATGCAGGCAACCTATGAATTACAGCATGGCAGAAGAGGGTATCAGGCGCTATTGTCCCATATTTTAAACGTGTCCGTTACAGATTTGAAAAAAAATTATCAGAATCTAAACGTGGATTTTGATCTCTGGAAAGGGGAATCCGACGCGCAGCCGTATATTCCGGATATGGTAGAAGCATTCCGAAAAGACGGATATGCCTATATCAGCGACGGAGCCTTGGTGGTGGATGTAAAAGAAGAGACGGATACCAAAGAAATTCCGCCTTGTATGATTTTGAAATCAGACGGGGCTTCTTTATACAATACGACGGATTTGGCAACGATTGTGTGGCGTATGCAGGATTATCATCCGGATGGCATTATCTATGTGGTGGATAAACGGCAGGAGCTGTATTTTACGCAGGTATTCCGCTGCGCCAGAAAAACGCATCTTGTAAAACCGGATACCAGTCTGAAATTTTTGGGGTTTGGCACGATGAACGGCAAAGACGGCAAACCGTTTAAAACAAGAGATGGCGGCATTATGCGCTTAGAGAGTTTGGTGTCGGAAATCAATGAAGAGATGTATCAAAAAATCAAAGGCAATCATACGATGGATGAGGACGAAGCCAGGGAAACGGCCAGGATCGTCGCCCTTTCTGCGATGAAGTATGGGGATTTATCCAACCAGGCTTCTAAAGACTATATTTTTGACATCGATCGTTTTACGTCGTTTGAGGGAAATACGGGGCCGTATATTCTCTATACCATCGTCCGGATCAAATCGATCCTGGCCAAGTATCAGGCCAGTGGGCATACGGTAGAGGGCGCACAGATTTTGCCTGCCCGATCGGAAAGCGAAAAAGCTTTGATGTTGGAATTGTCCCGTTTCCATCCTGCGATAGAAACGGCGTTTGCAGAGCTTGCGCCGCATAAAGTCTGCGCCTATATCTATGGTTTGGCCAATGCGTTTAATCATTTTTACCATGAGACAAAAATCTTGACGGAAGAAAATGCGGATGTCCGGGCAGGTTATATCTGCTTGTTAAATCTGGTAAAAGGAATATTGGAAAAATGTATTGATATTCTCGGATTTTCGGCTCCGGAACATATGTAGGCGGAGCGGTTCATCCACCCAGCAATGGCAGGGTATGCATCAGGATAACGGCATACGCAGTCAAAATGCCTCAAAAGCAGCAGAAATCCTGCTTTTTGAGGCATTTTTAAACAGACACTAAAATCCAAGCGTTTCTCCTATTAAAAAGACTTTAATGCGTCCTGGGATTCCACTGCGGCGTGTGATAACTATTTGGCTGCAAATACAGTCCGGCGTGAGGCAATCGCTGCAAATCCCGGTGGAAGCGCAAGGTGTTTTGCGCGCCAGTCGGATGCAGTTCGGCGGCGTTGCGGTGTTGCGGACGCGGCTTATGGCTTCCTCTACGGATGGGACGATCTTATTCATCCCGGCCAGGATCATGACTTCTTTTGGCCCGTAGATAAGCGCGGCAACCCGGTTGCCAGTGCCATCGATGTTGACCAGTTCACCGCCTGCCGTAATCGCGTTGCTGCTCATAAAATAGGCGTCCGCAGAAAAATGGCTGCGGTAGATGTTTTCTTTTTCTTCGTCTGTCTGCGCAGCGCTGCGGTCTAAAAGCTGGGTAAGGGGACGGGTTTTTAGCGCGTCCAGCATACCGGTCTGCGCGAGCGTGATCGAGCCGCCAAAGCCTACGACAGCCTGTTTTGGCAGAAGGGAGAGCGCCGTCTCTACGGCTTCTTGAGCCGTGGGGCAATAATATCCTTCCATTTGCCGTTTCTGTAGATTGGCAATGACAGTGGCGGCGAGTTTTTCATAGTGATTTTTTACAATATCCATTTGTAAACCTCCGGTGAAATGTTATGTTTCTTTACATACAGTATCATAGAACAGAAAGAAAGGGAAGCGGATGATGAGTAAGAATTTCAAAAAAATGCTCTCTTATTACAAACCATACGGCAAAGTATTTGCTGCGGATATGTTTTTTGCGATTTTGGCTTCGGCCATTGCGCTTGCCATACCGTTAATTGCCCGTTATATTACGTCGGATATTATCTATCTGGATCCGGAGGAGGCTCTGAGGCAGACACTGATATTGGGAGTCTGGATGGTGGCTCTGGTGGGCGTTTCCTGTTATTGCAATTATTATATCTCTAACTATGGCCATGTGATGGGAGCGAAAATCGAATACGATATGCGGGCGGAGATTTTTGAACACTATCAGAAGCTGTCGTTTGCTTTTTACGACAACCAAAAAGTCGGAGCGTTGATGTCGCGGATTACGACAGATTTATTTGATATTACGGAGCTGATGCACCATGGGCCGGAAAATATTGTAATTTCAGCGATTAAGATTTTGGGAGCTTTTGTCATTATGGTGTGTATCAGTCCCTTGCTGACCTT
>CAOJLW010000207.1 GCA_948438565.1 uncultured Lachnospiraceae bacterium
CGGAAGTCCAAGAGCCGACAAAAAATCGGTATAAACATCCCCTCCCACAAACTTCCCTGGTTCAAAACGCCTGACCGTAATCTGTTCCTTGCCAAAATACTTCGCTATTTTTTCCAGCTTGGCATAATAATCGAGACGGACGATCCGTTCTGGCTTCGCCCGGTATTCTTCAAACGTATCCTGAAACGTACGCTGTTTTACAATCTGATTCCAACAGGAAGAAACAAATTGATCCTGCCGCCTGAGATAGACAATAATATGAATCGAAAAACCTCCCTGATCGGCTTCCTGCTTCAAATCCTTCCAAAGATCCGGCTTATACCAATCCACCGAACGCCAAACCGCTTCGTCCGACAGGATGACATGATCGTACTTCTGAAATAATGCGCGTACCTTTTGCATCCCTTCCTGAAATATCTGCCGTTCTTTTTCTTTTTTATCCTCTCCTTTGAGCGCTCCTACCAGAAAGTGCGCGTTATGGACAGGCGCAATGCCGGGATAATAAAATGGCAAAATCGGATAACAATACCCTTGTTTTTCCAAAAGCTGTGCGTTTTCCTTGCAAAAAATCTGAATCGAAGTACTGGCCGTTTTTGGCGTTCCTATGTGTAAATGCAATGTTTTCATAATTTGCCCTTTCTCTTTCGACCTGCCAAAAGCAGCATGATTCTTATAAATATTCCGCAATGCCTTCCAAAATCTGGTTGACGCATTCTTCCACGCTTTTCTCATGCGTATCGACTACGATATCCGGATGTTCCGGCATTTCATACGGACTGCTGATCCCGGTAAAATCAAAAATCTCTCCGGCGCGCGCCGCTTTATAGAGGCCCTTAACATCCCGTCTCTCACATTCCTTCAACGGAGCGCTGACATACACTTCAATCAGACCATCCCCAATAATTTCTCTGGCGCGCCTTCTGTCCTTGCGATATGGAGAAATAAACGCCGTCAGGACAATCAGTCCGGCGTCGTTCATCAATTTTGCAACCTCCGCAATTCTGCGGATATTCTCAATCCTGTCCTTTTCGCCAAAACCCAGGTTTTTATTGAGACCCATACGGACATTGTCGCCGTCTAAGAGCATCGTATGCTTACCCATGGCAAACAGGCGTTTTTCCAACGCATTGGCAATCGTCGATTTACCGGCGCCAGACAAACCGGTCATCCAGATTGTAAACGCTTTCTGGTTCAACTGCCCTTCGCGCAGTTCTTTGGTTATGTCCATATCATGCCAGGTCAAGTTATTTTCCTGATTGATCTTATGCACGACCACGCCGCAGGCAGAGGTCATATTGGTCACTCGGTCGATTAAAATCAGCGAACCCAAATCTGCGTTATTGGAAAACTCATCCAATACCACACGGCTGCCCACAGAAATTTCACACAGCGCAATCTCATTTTTCGTAATCGAATCCGCAGAAACCTTGGCCCCTGTATTGACGTCAATTTTATGGCAAATCCCCATAACGGTTGCCGGAACCTGCTGGGTTCCAAGTTTTAAAAAGAAATTTTTCCCGGCTACCAGACTGCTGTCGTCCATCCATAAGATCGACGCTGCAAACATGGAACCTGCCTTTAGGCCATAGTCTTTTTCGAGAACGCAACCCCTGGAAACGTCAATCTCCGTATCCAATGAAATCGTAACGGCATATCCTTTCTGGCTGACCAGTACATTCTGATCCCCCTGCAAAATAGACGCTATTTTTGCTGATTCACCACTCGGACGCACTGTAACCGTATCGCCCACGGCAATGCTGCCGGTTGCAATCTGTCCCTGAAATCCGCGAAACGTACGATCCGGACGGCATACTCTTTGCACAGGCATAGAAAAATGCCGGCTGCCGCCTGCTTCGGTCACATCCACGGTTTCCAGATATTCTAAAAGCGAAACGCCATGATACCAAGTCATATTTTGAGAATTGGATGTAATATTGTCCCCTTTTGTCGCGGAAAGCGGGATGATTTTAATGCTCTCATAACGGAATTCCGCCATCAGCATCTTAATATCCTTTTCAATGGCGCGGAAACGGTCCTGTCTGTAATGCACCAAATCCATCTTATTGACTGCAAAGACAAAATGTTTGATACCCATTAAATTGCAGATCCTGGCGTGCCGCTTTGTCTGCGTCAGCACTCCCTGGCTGGCGTCGATCAAAATAACGCTTAAAGAAGCAAACGAAGCCCCAACGGCCATATTCCTGGTATATTCCTCATGCCCCGGCGTATCCGCTACAATAAAGCTTCGATTTTCTGTCGTAAAATAACGATATGCCACATCAATCGTAATCCCCTGTTCCCGTTCCGCCATCAGGCCGTCTAACAACAGAGAATAGTCAATATCCCCGCCCGCCTGTCCGACCTTAGAATCCAGCTCTAATGCTTTTTCCTGATCCGCAAATAACAGCTTGGCGTCATAGAGCATATGGCCTATCAACGTTGATTTGCCGTCATCGACGCTTCCGCAGGTAATAAATTTTAATAAATCATCCCTCATATTAAAAATACCCCTCACGTTTTCTCTTTTCCATACTGGAAACCCCACCGTCCGAATCAATGACACGGCTTGTCCACTCCGATTCGACTGCCGCTAAGGTTTCTTCGATAATTCCGTCTAATGTATCCGCCGTTGATTCCACGCCGCCTGTCAATGGATAACAGCCAAGCGTCCGGAAACGCACCATTTTATGCTCCACCACTTCATCCGGCGCAAGCTGCATCCGATCGTCATCGACCATAATCAGATTGCCGTTCCGATTGACCACCGGCCTTTCTTTGGCAAAATACAACGACACAATCGGTATATTTTCCCGCTTAATATATTGCCAAATATCCTTTTCCGTCCAGTTGGACAGCGGAAATACCCGAATGCTTTCCCCTGGATGGATACGCGTATTAAACAGCTTCCACATTTCCGGCCGCTGATTCTTGGGATCCCACGCATGATTGGCGTCCCGGAACGAAAAAATCCGTTCTTTGGCGCGCGATTTCTCCTCGTCCCTTCTCCCTCCGCCAAATGCCGCGGTAAATCCATATTGATCCAATGCCTTCTTTAGGGCCTGGGTTTTCATAATATCCGTATAGGCCGATCCATGTTCAAACGGATTAATGCCCGCTTCTACGCCTTCCTGGTTAATATACTCCAACATATCAATCTGAAGTTCTTTTGCGGTCTGATCCCGGAACCTTATCATCTCTTTAAATTTCCAGGTAGTATTTATATGCAAAAAGGGAAACGGCGGCTTTTCCGGATAAAATGCCTTTAAAGCAAGATGCAGCATCACGGAAGAATCTTTGCCAATCGAATACAGCATAACCGGCTTTTCACACTCTGCCGCAACTTCGCGCATAATATATATGGCCTCTGCTTCTAATTCATCTAAATGATCCATAACATACTCCTTTATTCCATACTTTCCTAGCTATGTCTATGATATTAAACGGCAAACATTAAAGCTACATTAAAACAACCGTACAGACAGATTTAATTTTTGTTTCAGACTCTATTTCTATTCCGGGTAACGCTCAATTGCCAAAACGCTCCTTCTACCTGAATAAAACGGCCAAATTCCGTATGATTTTTGTGGTATATTATTTTACCGCTTATGATTTATTATACTATAAATGACTGTTTTTTTGCATCCTGCTTTTTTTCATGCAAAAAGGGAGCGCTGCTCCACAGATGATGACTCATCTATTTTGCAACGCTCCCTTTTTATCCATTGTCACTGATGAAATGGAATCTCTTTATGGTACAAAGAACGCTCGTTCAATAACTGCTTAAACGTCTTTTCCTTGGCTTTTTCCTTATAGTCGTCGGACCACCAATATCCCTTCAGCTCATCCATATATTCTACATAATCACAAATATAAACGTCTATTGTGGAGGTATCATAGCCGCTGACCGATACCGTATTGATATTTCCGTCACTGCCGCCTTCCGTCATCAGATTTCCGTCTGCATCCAGAATGGCTACAAAGTAATTCAGATTCTGTTCCGTTTTCACTGTAATTTCTACCGGAGTTTTTGTAACAGAAACGATTCCAAGTCCATTTTCGTCCAGATCATTGATATCTATATGGATTACGTCTTGACGGTTATTCGTCACATCGAATTTAAAATCCCAAGAACCGTCTATCAACCAGTTCTGATATGGATTGGGATATTGCAGCCTGTCAGGATATTGCTCATAATAAGCGCTCCACATATCCGTAAAAAGCTGATGCTCTATCTCTTTTTGCGCTTCTGTAAACTGCTCATAGTCCGCCTCGGTTAAGCCAAGGCCATGTTTTTTCATTGCGGCTTCATAGTCGTCTTTTAAATTCTGCGGCATTTTCGGACTGTCGTCGTTTAATTTTGTCCCAACAAACTGCGACACCGCCAACATCACCTGAAAATACTCTGGTATTTCTATCCCTTGACCAGCAAAATACTGCCCAATATCACATCGGACGACTCCGGTATAAGTATTCTCATCAGTCATTTTA
>CAOJLW010000208.1 GCA_948438565.1 uncultured Lachnospiraceae bacterium
GGGCGTTATGGGCGTCAATTCTACGAAGTTTGTCAACTATATCAGCACGATATTTATTTTCATTTTGATGAGCAACATATCCGGTGTCTTTGGTTTAAGGCCGCCCACCGCAGATTATGGCGTGACATTTGCTCTTGGTGTTATGACGTTTTGTCTGATTCAGTTTAACAAGTTCAAACATCAGCATATTAAAGGTGTGCTTCAGGGGTTGTGTGATCCCTGGCCGATCTGGGCGCCCATCAATATTATCAGCGATATTGCCGTGCCAATTTCCCTGTCCCTACGTTTGTTTGCGAACGTATTGTCAGGTACCATTATGATGGCGCTTGTTTATGGCCTGTTGGGTTGGATTGCGAATTTCTGGCCGGCGGTATTGCATATCTATTTTGATTTGTTCTCAGGGGCAATTCAGACATATGTATTTTGTATGCTGACGATGACATACATCAGTCAGGCAATCGGAGACGATTAAACGATGAATTACAAACAGTAACCAGTTATAAGTTTAAGGAGGAAATCTATTATGAATATTTCAGGAAACGACTTAATTTTAGCATGCTCAGCAATTGGCGCAGGCCTTGCGGTAATCGCAGGTATCGGGCCTGGTATTGGACAGGGTATTGCAGCAGGTTATGCGGCGAGCGCAGTTGGAAGGAATCCGGGGGCAAAATCCGACATTACATCCACGATGTTATTGGGGCAGGCAGTAGCAGAGACGACCGGTCTTTATGGTTTGCTGGTTGCCATCCTCTTACTTTTCGTAAAACCGTTGTTATGGTAAATATGCCGATTGTGCATAGGTGCATGAAAATGGCGGTCATAGCAAATACGGAAAGGAGGGTGAACTTCTAAGCTATGGAAAGATTGTTTGGACTTGATATGCAGCTTTTGATGGATGCTTTGCAGATGGCGGTATCCGTGCTGGTATTGTTTACATTGGCCAGTTATTTGCTGTTTAATCCGGTGCGCAAAATGCTTGCAGACAGGCGGGAAGGGATCAAACGAGATCTGGACAATGCAGCGACAGACAAAGCAAGCGCAGCAGAGCTCAAGGAACAGTATGAAGGAAAATTAAAGAATGTGGACAAAGAGGCAGAGCAGATTTTAAGCGAAGCGCGTCAAAAGGCGATGAAAAATGAAGCCAGGATTATTGACGAAGCGAAGGAAGAAGCTGCCCGTATCATCCAGAGGGCAAATGAAGAGGCCCAGTTAGAAAAGAAACGCGCCATGGATGAAGTGAAACAGGAAATGATTGCAGTTGCTTCGATGATGGCGGCTAAAGTGATTACGGCTTCAATTGATACCACAATTCAGAATACGCTTGTAGAAGAAACATTGAAAGAAATGGGTGATTCGACATGGCAAAGCTAGTATCAAAGACATACGGTGATGCATTGTTTGAGATTGCGGCAGAAGCGGGACGTTTGGATGCTTTTTATGAAGAAGCAAAAAGCGTGTTGGAAGCAATGGAAGAAAATGCCGAGTTATCCAGATTAATGAATCATCCGAAAATTGTAAAAGAGGAAAGAATTCAGATCATAGAAGATATTTTTAAAGGGCGGGTATCGGATGAGATGGTCGGCCTGATGCGTATGATTGTTGACAAAGGGCATTTTGGAGAATTTGGGGATGTGCTCGCTTATTTCATTGCAAAGGTGAAAGAGCATAAACATATTGGGATTGCTTACGTGACGGCGGCAATGGAGCTGACCGAGGAGCAAAAGGCTCAAATTGTGGATAAATTGATCCGGACAACGGAATACGTGGAATTTGAGATGCACTATGATGTGGACGCCGCTTTAATCGGCGGCATGGTAATTCGGATTGGAGATCGTGTGGTGGACAGCAGTATCCGCACCAAATTATACGACTTGTCAAGGGAATTATCAAAAATACAGTTGAAAGTAGGTGAATGCGCTCCATGAATTTAAGACCAGAAGAAATCAGTTCTGTGATTAAAGAGCAGATTAAAAGATATGCGGCGCAGCTCCAGGTGGCGGATGTGGGTACTGTTATCCAGGTGGCGGACGGTATTGCCAGAATCCATGGACTGGAGAATGCAATGCAGGGCGAACTTCTTGAATTCCCCGGTGAAGTATATGGAATGGTTTTGAACTTAGAGGAGGATAATGTTGGAGCCGTTTTGTTGGGCGACAGCAGAAGTATCAATGAGGGAGATACCGTAAAGACGACCGGGCGTGTGGTTGAGGTTCCGGTTGGCGATGCAATGCAGGGCAGGGTTGTCAATGCATTGGGGCAGCCGATTGATGGCAAAGGCCCAATTGAAACAGATAAATACCGTCAGATTGAACGTGTGGCAAGCGGCGTTATTTCGAGGAAATCCGTAGATACTCCATTGCAGACCGGTATTAAGGCAATCGACGCCATGATACCGATTGGACGTGGGCAGCGTGAGCTGATTATCGGGGATAAGCAGACCGGAAAAACAGCCATTGCGATTGACACCATTATTAATCAAAAAGGCAAAAACGTAAAATGTATCTATGTAGCCATTGGCCAGAAAGCGTCTACCGTAGCTTCTATTGTAAAGACTTTGGAAGAATTTGGGGCTATGGCTTATACGACAGTCGTGGCTTCTACGGCAAGTGAGCTTGCTCCGTTGCAGTATATTGCACCGTATTCCGGTTGTGCGATTGGCGAGGAATGGATGGAAAACGGACAGGACGTATTGGTTATTTACGATGATTTGAGTAAACATGCGACGGCGTACCGTACCCTGTCTCTGCTGCTCAAGAGACCGCCAGGACGTGAGGCCTATCCGGGCGATGTATTTTATCTGCATTCCAGACTGTTAGAGCGTGCGGCAAAATTAAACGACAGCTTAGGCGGCGGTTCTTTGACGGCGTTGCCGATTATTGAAACGCAGGCAGGCGACGTATCGGCTTATATTCCGACGAATGTAATTTCCATTACAGATGGCCAGATTTATCTGGAGACCGATATGTTTAACGCTGGTTTCCGTCCGGCAATCAATGCAGGACTTTCCGTTTCGCGTGTTGGGGGCGCTGCGCAGATCAAGGCGATTAAGAAAATTGCGGCTCCGATCCGTGTGGAATTGGCACAGTACCGTGAATTGGCGGCATTTTCACAGTTTGGTTCCGAATTGGACGCCGACACGAAAGAGAAGCTGGCTCAGGGTGAAAGAATCCGAGAGATGTTAAAACAGCCGCAGTACAAGCCAATGCCGGTAGAAAATCAGGTTGTAATCATCTATGCGGCGACCAAGAAATATCTCATTGATATTCCGGTAGAGGATATTTTGCGCTTTGAAGAAGAGCTGTTTAATTATATTGAGACCAAGTATCCAGAAATTTTAGAGTCTATTCGTAAAACGAAAGAAATGACGGCGGAAAATGAAAAAGCGCTGGTAAAAGCGATTGAGGAATGCAAAGCATCCTTCCGATAGAGGCGGAAATAAAGCAAAGGCGGTGAAATCATATGGCCTCAATGAGGGACATTAAGCGAAGAAAAAGCAGCATACAGAGTACGCAGCAAATCACAAAAGCCATGAAGCTTGTTTCTACCGTTAAACTGCAAAAGGCAAAAAACCGTGCGGAAGAAACGAATCCATATTTTAATTATATGTACCAGACCGTATCTTCCATGTTGAAACGATCCGGTACGATTACGCACCCTTATCTGAAAGCAGGCGCATCTTCTAAAAAAGCAGTCGTTGTGATTACATCAAATCGTGGACTGGCGGGCGGCTATAATTCCAATGTTGTAAAATTGGTTACGGAAAGTAGCTTTAAAAAAGAGGATCTGCTGATTTATGCCATTGGACATAAAGGAGCGGAAGCCTTGGGGCGGCGCGGTTATACGATTGCTTCCGATGATTCGGATGTTATTGAGGCTCCGGTATATGAGGATGCGGCGCAGATTTGCAGCCGTGTGCTCAAGGCGTTTCAGGAAGAAGAAATTGGGGAAATCTATCTGGCGTATACCCATTTTAAAAATACGGTAAGTCATGAACCCAGATTGATGAAATTACTCCCGATGGAGATTGATACGTCGGAGGATCAGGGAGATTCTAACATTCTGATGAATTATGAACCGAATGATGAAGAGGCGTTGGAAGTGATCATACCGAAATATATTACCAGCTTGTTTTATGGCGCGCTGGTAGAAGCGGTAGCCAGTGAAAATGGCGCCAGAATGCAGGCAATGGATTCCGCAACAAGCAACGCGGAAGAAATGATTAGTGATTTGTCACTGAAATATAACAGAGCACGTCAGGGCTCGATTACACAGGAATTAACAGAGATTATTGCAGGTGCATCGGCAATATCCTAATGCTTGCCGAATGGCACAGAGGGATGTGTATGGTGTAAAATGGCCGTTTGGCTTAAGCCGGCAGCAATCGGAATAAAAATAAGGAGTGATAGGAAAAGATGGCAGATAAGAATATTGGTAAAATCACTCAGATTATCGGCGCCGTACTGGATATTAAATTAGATCGGAA
>CAOJLW010000209.1 GCA_948438565.1 uncultured Lachnospiraceae bacterium
TTTGAGTTAGACCATAGGATAAGATTTTTTCAATCAGCTTAACTTAATGACATTGCGTACCGAGGTCTAACGCCACAACTACGGTTACTTTCTTCACAAGTATCTTTTCCTTATGATTTTCACCGATTTTGTTGAAACTGAAAAATGTCACAAAGTGCGTAAATTCAAGGATTTCTAGGTATCTTTCCTTTGTATCAACACCACAGTCTCCACATGTGTCGTCTGCCCAAACTGATCCACCGCACGCACACGTTTCACCTCATAGCCGCCCTCGCACAGCGCTGCAAGATCCCGCGCCAACGTCGCCGGATCACAGCTAATATAGACAATCCGCTCTGGCTGCATGGCCAGCATGACTTTCAGGCATTTGCTGTCGCATCCCTTGCGCGGCGGATCGACCACAATCACATCCGGACGCGCCATGCCGGATACGCCAAACGTATCCTCGGCCATCAAAACCTCTTCGGCCCTTCCCTCCAAAAACGTCACATTGCCTATTTCATTTAATACTGCGTTACGTCTCGCATCCTCCACCGCCTGCGGCACGACCTCGACGCCATAAACCCATTTTGCTCCCCGGGCCAAAAACAACGAAATGGTTCCAATCCCACAATAGAGATCCCAGACTGTTTCCCGACCGGTTAAGCCTGCATAGTCTAACGCCAGAGAATATAATTTCTCAGTCTGGATGGGATTGACCTGGTAAAAAGACTGGGGTGAAATCCGATAGACAGTTTTCTCTCCCACCCTTTGAAAATCTGTCGTATCCCGCAAATACAGGGCGTCTATAATCGCCGAATCCCCCCATATCACTCGGGTGCGACTGCCTAAAATCACATTCGTATCCGCCTGATTTGTATTTAACGAAATGCTTTTCATCCCGGAAATTTTACATAGACGGCCGGTCAATTCCGCTTCCCGCGGAAGTCGATCGCCATTTACCGCCATGCAGACCATCACTTCCTGAGAATCAAATCCATACCGGATCAAAATATGGCGCATCAAACCCCGTCTTGTCTTTTCGTTGTAAGCAGACACCCCGCAGTCCTTCATATATCCCAGAATTGCCCGCAACACTTCCCCATTGACCGGCACGCCCAAAGAGCAGTCCAGATTGGGGATAATTGTATGCGTTCTCCCTGCATAAAATCCCGCGACAATCTCCCCCGCGGTATTCTGCCCCACTGGAAACTGCGCCTTATTGCGATAGGCAAACGGATACTCCATCCCTACAATCGGTTCCATAACCCGGTTGATCCGTTCCTCATCCAGGCCTCCCAAACGGATCAAGCTGTCCCTTACCTTCCGCTGTTTCCACGCAAGCTGGCTTTCGTAATCCATCTGTTGTAATTGACAACCGCCGCAAGGACGGGCATAAATACAACGGGGCTCCACCCGATGCGGGGAAGCCTCCAAAATATCTATCAGACGGGCATAGCCATACGACTTTTTCTGTTTCGTCACCTTAGCCAACACCCGATCGCCGATCATGGCGTCTTTGACAAAAAATGTCATCCCTTCATAACGTCCAATCCCGGTGCCGTCCATACCCATATCTTCTATTGTAAGTTCCATAATATCATTCTTTTGCATAAGTCCCCTATCGGCTGGTCTTTCGGATATTGGATTCCAAAAGACGATTATACCCCAGCCATCCTGTATTCCCTTCCGGCACGCCTGCAAACACTTCTTTAATCGTTTCCATCTTGGCATCCATATTATCTGCAAAATGCAGCGCCACAGCCTCTACCAACGCGGGTTTTTTTGGGGATCCAAACTCAAATTCCCCATGGTGCGCTAAAATACAATGTTTTAATTCATTGCCCAGCTTGCGTGGAAAACCGGAAATCTGACGTATACGATCCCCGATCCACTCCGTTCCAATCACAATATGACCTAACAGCTGTCCTTCATCCGTATAATCATTAGCTGGAAAAGCAGACAGCTCGGCCATTTTGCCAATATCATGGCACATTGCGGCTGTCAGCAAAAGATCGCGGTTTAAAATCGGATACTGTTTGCAAAACGCCTCGCAAAGACCTACCACGCCTAACGTATGCTCCAATAAACCGCCTACAAAACCATGGTGTACAGTTTTTGCGGCAGAATGCGCTCGAAAATGCGCTGCAAACTCCGCATCCTCTATAAAAAAACTGGACAGCAGCTTACGCAAATAAGGGTTCTCGACGGTCTGGATATAATGCGTAAATTCCACATACATTTCCTCAGGATCCCGTTTGCTGACCGGCAGATAATCTTTGGGATCGTACTCCCCCGGCTGCACTTTACGCACCCGCTTCACATTTAACTGTAATGCCCCCTGAAAGCTGGTGACATCCCCGACGACGCCAATATAGTCCAGAGCTTCAAATTCCTCAATCCCCTGAGAATCCGGTTCCCAGATCTTGGCGTCCAATGTGCCTGTCTTGTCCTGCAAAATCACATTTTCATAAGGCTTCCCATTCTTTGTAACAGCCGACTGCTTGTGTTTACAAAGAAAAATCTCATTAATCCGTTCGCCTTCCCTCAAAGCTTCAATATATTTCATACGATTTCTATTGCCCCCTGTTCTCAGTCTATGGCAGGATGCCTGCCGTTACGCTGCATACCACCTGAATATATTCATTCATCCCCTGCCTGTTTACCGTAATATTGATTGTTTTTCCCGGTTCTGACGCCAAAACCTTTTCTTCATATGTATCGACGTCCGACACTTCCTCCCCATCTATTTCCACAATGACGTCGCCGCTTTGCAAACCCGCTTCCAAGGCAGGCGAATCCAGCAGGACTTCCCGAATATAGACGCCGCGCGGAATATCGTAATCCGTTGCAATCCGATCCGTTACCGTTACCACCTTCAGGCCAAGGTAAGGGATATCCTTGCCGTTTGACAGCATTTCAATCACTGTTTTCAATTCGGAAATAGAAATGGCCGTCAGTGTATTGCCGTCCGCATTTCCGCTGTAATCCTGCATGACCAGACCCACGACCTCCCCTTCCAAATTCAAAAGCACGCCGCTGCTGTTGCTGCTCCCTACGATATCGGTTGTAAAAATACTATATGTAGCGTCTACAGTCTGGATCACATTGCCAACCGATGTAATATTGCCTGTGCCAATCGAATAATTCGTCCCCAGCGGACTGCCGATTGCAATCGCAACATTTCCCTGTGCCACAGATCGGGAATTGCCCAATACCGCATAGGAAATCCTCCCCATGGTCACTTCATCCAACAGCTTTAAATTCACAGCCAAAACCGCAATCCCGGTATTGCCGTCAAATTTTTTCAGATAGGCTCTGACCGTAGTATCGTCAATAAACGTCACCCGGATTTCTTCGACTGTCGTCACAACCTTATGCTCCGTCAAGATCAAAAGCTCGCTCCCGTTATCTCCAATAATAATGCCGGAGGACTGGCCGCTGCTCTCATAGGCATTATTATACCAGTCCGTATTGCTGACAATGCCGGTCACCGTAACCACGGAACAATTTGCCTCCTGACCAATCGCGTAAATTTTATTTTGCAGCTTCTGATAATCGGAAAGCTCCAATTCTTTTGTAATAATCGTTTCTTGTATCGTGGGAGCGACTTGCGTTTCCGGCTCCGGCAGCGCAGTATCCTCTGTCTCCAAAAGCTGTTCCGAGCTCATCGCTTGCTGTTCGGTATCCCATTCGTCCCTTGGAATCGTCATCACCGGATCGGATTGCGGATAAAACCAACGTTCCATTATGGGAAGCAAAAGGGTAAAGACCAAACAAGCCACTGCCCCAAACAAAACGGCAAACCCCACCGTATAAACGCCATGCCGCAACAGCCGTTTTTTATTAATTGGCTTTTCTTTAATTTTTTCTTTAATAAAGGGAAATTCTTCCTCTTCCTTTTCTTGTCCCGCCATACCTTACTTCTCCTTAACCGATCTAACACCCTTCTTTTATTATACGTGTAATGGAATCGGTATGCAAGATTTTATTTTCTCCTTTTAAACCTGCCCAAAATCAGGTATAATCTTGTTAAACGCAATTTTACAGGATCGAGGATAGAATATCATGAATCAAAAAGCGCTACACACTCTGGAATACGATAAAATCATAGAGACCCTGACGGGTTTTGCATATAGCCAAAACGCCAAAGACCAATGCCGCAATCTGCTTCCCATGACGGATCAGACTGCTATTCTGGAAGCGCAGCAACAAACCGCAGACGCGCTTTCCCGGATTTTCAAAAAAGGAAGCCTTGGTTTTTCCGGCATCCATCCGGTCGGCGCTTCTTTAAAACGCTTAGAGGTCGGCGGAAGCCTGAGCATCCCGGAATTATTAAAAATAAGCTCGCTATTGGAAGTGGCCAGACGGGCCAAACAATTTGGCCGCGCAGAACAAGAAGATCTGCCCAGAGATTCCTTAGACAGCTTTTTTTCGGCTAGATCGGAAGAGCACACGTCTGAACTCCAGTCACGACGATCTCGCGTTATAATCTCGTAT
>CAOJLW010000210.1 GCA_948438565.1 uncultured Lachnospiraceae bacterium
CTCCAGCGGCGGCGGCAGCACCTCCGCTCCGCCGATGTAATGGATATCCTTTTGATGCTCCAAAAGCGCCTGCCCAAACGACGGCATCCATTTAAACTGGAATTGTTTTGCTAACTTTATTTTTATGTACATACATTCCCCTCTTTCCTTTCCATACTTTCACCCACGCTGCCATGCAAAATCATCTGATAGGGACGATTGCAAAACAACGCCCCATCGGCAGCGGCTAACACGGCCGGAGCCATCTCCAGCATCGTACCTTCTATTTCGATCCGGATATATTCCACGCTAAATGCCTTTAACATACCGTTTTGACACCCTACGGAAGAAAACGGGATCAGCCGCACCAAAAACTCCCCCTCTCCTCCCAGAGAATCAAAAATCGCTCCATCTATAATATGTACCGGCTCCTTGACATACGGATCGTACAGACTGTTCCCCGTATCATACAAAGCCTGTAGTTGCACGGATTTGCCCTGATGACCAATCCATACTGTATAAAAACATTGCACATTTTTCCGTCGTCTGCGTAAAATATGGAGAAAGACTATCACGGGTACCGACGTCAAAAACAGGCATAGCTCATAAAAACGCCCGCCTGCGACTGTTATATAGATCCATTCCATGCCTCCGCCCAAAAGGAGCAGCATAAAATACATCAGGCAAAACGCCTTCCCATATATTTTTTTTCCAGCCGGGAAAAAACAGCCGACTGCCATTCCCGGATTGACAATAAAATGCATACAAAGCAGATAAGCGTCATAACTTTGCATGAATAGAAACAGCACGCACCCCAATAGGCTGCAAACAGCGCAGCAAATCAAGTACCGGAGCAATCTTTTCTTTTGCCTTAGTATTTCGCCAACCGCATAGACGGCCAGAAAATCCAGAAAAAAATTTGTCAGGAAGAATACATCCACGTAAAACTCATATGACACTTTTCACCTCCAACCACCAAATCTGCCCATACGGCATTTGAGGCATAACTGCGTCCGTTATGCCCGTAATACCGTACAAACACAGTATATCGGAAGCGTCTTTGAAAATTTGTCAAACGACGGAATCGTTTCATAGGAATTGATCTTAGAAAATTGACAAAAACAGACTTTTAAGCACGTTTTACCAGCCTGTGCAGACGGCTGCCAATCCATTCTCCAAAGAGCATATTGACCTCCGCGCACAGCAGCATAATATACATCCCAAAATAAAGCCACAACATGACGAGCACAATCGTAGTCAGGCTTCCATACATGGAAAACCCGTCAAAATAATCTACGTAGATAGAAATGCCCAAAGACAAAAGATTCCAGAACACAGCGCATAAAACCGCGCCTGGAAACTGGTTATAAAGAGTCAGTCGATGCCCCTGCACCCGTTTGTAGTTGGGCAGCGTCCGATAGAGGATCGTAAAGACGCAGCTCATTACTCCAAACATCACAAGGCTCCGAAAACGGAAAAAAATTTCTGTCGCCTGCACCAAAAACGGCACATACTCCACAAGCATCCCATGTATGCTGTTTCCAAACACCAAAAGAGTCAAAGCAGCTATAATTGACGCCACAAGCGCCGTTGTGTACACAATCGCCCAAAACCGCCGAATCAGCCAATTCCTGGTCTCAGGCGCCCCATGAATCATATTAAACCCCGCCGCAATATACTGCACCCCTTTTGCAGCCGACCAAACCGCGGCAATAGCCGTCACCGATACGATTCCTACGGATTTATGATAGACCTCATTGATAATGGATATCATAAACGGCGCAATATACGCCGGCATAATCGAATTGACATATTTTAAAAACGTCGCCTCTGAAACAAACGTATACTGCAATAGAGAGCTGAATACCATTAAAAACGGTATCAGAGAAAGCAGCAGGAAAAAAGCCGCCTGCGCGGCAAACGCACTGATATTGTCTCTCCTGCATTTTTCCACAAACAGTTTGATATTTTTTAACGATTTCCAAATCATCACCAATCTCCGTTTCGCTTACCGCTTTCTACGGCAAATGCACAATTTCAATGCCCTGAAAAAAGAACTGCAAGATTTCTTCACAGGTTTTCCCCTGTTTTGCCATTTCCCCAGCCCCGTTTTGGCTCATGCCGATCCCATGTCCATAGCCGCCGCCCGACATGGCGTACGTCCCGTTTTCTAAGAGCGTAAGCGTCGTATAGGCGCTTGGAAGCAGGCTTCCGTCCCGTTTACTGCCGTCCGCGAGCGTCAGATCCGTCAGTCCTGCACCCAGCAGCATACGGATATTATATTCATTGCCGACCAAAACGGCGCCTTGTTCGTAATCCATCCGCAGCTGCAAGGCCACGCCGCTTACGCTCCGTTTGGTAATGCCCATATGCTTTAGAGCGCCAAACCCCTGCATATTGGGAACCTCCTGACCCTGCAAATCCATAAACAGGATATCCTGCGGCGTCCGTTCCTTTCTCGCGCTTAACATCCCCTGCATCGCCTCCTGCGTTTCTTTCGATTGATAATCCCCAATCGCATTCCAACGGAAAAACGGCATGGCGCGCTCATAACAGGATGCATCCGGCGCTGCAATAAATTGCGCAAACGACTCTTCTGACGACAGATCGATATCGCCGCCGCCTTCTTTGACCAAACCGTTGCGTAAATAGCCATATTTGGGATCCGCAGTCAGATTCCATGCCTCTCCATTGCCGGTAACTCCTGAAGATGTGGAAAAATAATAGGCTTCCGCTGTTTCCCCCTGGTAGCTTATCACCATCCCCGCCGTATCCAAAACCGCGGCCGTCGTCTTTTCGTCACGATCCTGCTTGTTATAGACCTGATAATTGGTCGTATCGTCCACATGCGCGCCAAAAGCGGCATAATCCCCCTGGCCAAGCTGAATATAGGCGTAACTGCGCGCACAGATGGCCTGCACCTTAAGCGCCTCCAGTTCATAGGAAGCCGGCATTTCACTGGGAACCACGGCACAGAGATACTGCTCAACCGCAAGCTCATTGACCACAGCAAACCCTTCCTCGTATCGCCGCAGTTCCAGGCTTCCAAAATACCCTTTGGAGATCCGGCTGCCGGAAGCGTCGCACAAAAACAGTTCTCCCGTCTCCTCAAGCGGAGCAATCCGAATCACATTGCCGGCTTCCGCAGCAAACAGGTCGCTTGCCGCAACAATCGCCTCCGCGGGCTGCTCCGTAATCCCGCCGGACATCTCCAGCCGATAAGCCGAATTGGCTCCAATACAGATCTGATCCCGATAGGCGCCCCCATCGTCTGCCAAAAGCAGTACGCGAATTCGACTAATCTGCGCAGGCTCAACCAAAAGGATAGCCTCTACGCGTTCTTTTGCAACCACATACTCTACTTTCATATTGGCAATCACAATATCGGACAGCTCTTTTTCTTCGACCGTGCCATATTTTTTATAAACCGGAAGCTTCTTAGAGCGTTCGATTTCCCCATAACCTTCAATCTCAATCGTCGTGTCATTCACCGCAATCAGATCGCCTGCAATCGTATCCTCTTTTACCTGAACCTTAACCACCTGTCCATTTTCCCACAACAGGTCGCAGACGCGCCCTTCTACCTTTTTCGGATCTTCTAACGCAATATCTACCGTATATTGCCCGCCTTGAATCAAAAAATCAAGTCCGTGTTCATCCGACGCACGGACATAGATATTTTCCAAAACGGCCTGTTTACTTTTTAAGCTACGGACGCCAATAATCCGATCTCCCTTGGCATAAAACCCCATAGCCGTCATGGATTCTACATCCAGTCCATCTAAATCATATGTAAACGAGCCGGACGCCGTCGTCAACGTCCCAGAATCCGCTTCCAAAATAGCATCCTCTATGATTTGCACTTGATTGTCCACATCCAGCAAGTCCAACATTTTTTCATAGACGGCATTCCATTGCTCCCTGGTCACTGTCCGTTCTTCTTTTGGATGATATGTAATATAGCCGGCGCTCCCGGTCTGTTCTAAAATCCATGTCACCGTACCTGGCGTGACAATATCCGGCAATTTTGCCTGCGTCAGCTTTTCTTCCCATTCCGTCTTAGAAAAATAATAAAAATCCAATAATGCCGGCAGTTCCGTCAGCCTGACATACTGATCCGAATATTCATAATCTTTTAATACATCCATCCTGATTTTTTTTGGATGATACAACACCAAAAATGCCAATCCCGCTGCCAAAATCATAATCATCCATAATTTATATCGATTTTTCACGCCGTACTCCCCTGTTTGTTTTTAATATGGAAAAGAAGCTGCTATAAAACAGCAGCTTCTTTCATTTGTACGTTGTCATTAGTAAATTTATGACTTATCTTTTGTACCTTATGTATCTTTTGTACATAAAATCTCTTTTGTAACTTCAATTCTTTTGTCCTTCTAAGCAGTTATCTTTTGAAAAAACCCAAAATGCCGTTTCCTGCAATTTTGAGTCCTAGCCAAAGCCAGGTGGGTAACC
>CAOJLW010000211.1 GCA_948438565.1 uncultured Lachnospiraceae bacterium
GATCGTGTTCGTCAGACAAATCGACGGCAAACAGAGGATCCGTATTCCGATAAGTAATAAAATAAGCGGTATCTCCAAAATACCTGGCGGCATAGATCTGTTCTCCTTTAGCAATACCGGTTAAACAAGCTGTTTGAATGAAATCCCCATTGAATAAGTATAAATTGTTGGAGGATTCTCCTGTATCATCCGTACCGGTGGTTAAAACTCTTAGTTTACCCTGCGAATCGTTGATAGCAAAGGTATCTAAGATTTGTCCGTCGACAGAAGCTGCTCCGACTGCTTGAAAGATCCCTTCTTGAATGGAAAATTTTGCAATCTGTGTCTTGGGCGTTTGGTTCTGATGATCGTTTTGGTAAAGGTAAAGAGCGTCTGTGCTGACATAAATATCTGCATTATTGTGAATGATCATAGATTGATCCACGGTTTGATTCGGTTGATCCAACTGAATGGAGGACATCATCAATCCCTGGTTTCCGTTTTCGGGCAAATAAATCGTATCATACGAAAGTTCTTTACCATTGATAAGCGGCAGGAATTTTCCACTATTTTTATGTGCGTCCGTTAGATCCGTTGTCGTGTTATTTAAATTTTCCGTGGTAAACAGATATATGGTATCGTCTATTTTACGAGAAGTCTGATAGTAGCCGTCTTGGGTATAAGTTCCCAATAATACGGGGTTTTTCATATTTGTTAAATCATATGTGTATAAAATTGTTGACTGCTCAGCGGAGATTTTATAGCATTGGCTTTCTTCTAAAGGAATGATGCCGCCGGTATTATCCGTTTCTTCTATTGAACGATCACGATAGTATTTTTCCTGGCCGTTTGAATCGTTGGGATCATACGGTTCAATGGTTGCACTCTGTTCATCTAAAGAAGTTTCCGTATGCTGTACTGCCAATACCAAACGATTCTGATCGATGTACATTTCTAAAATACGGTCATTAGAAATTAAATCCGGTTTTAAAACAGTCGATAGTTCCATCTGTTTTCCACTGACGTCTGTAATATAAATTTGTTGATCGGATAAGGTATAGATATATTTCCCGTCTGTTTTAATAAAATCGGCTTCATCTACGCCATCAGTTTGTAAATTGGTAGTGGAATAGCTTTCTTTTTTTGCAGATTTTTCGACTGTAAAACCGGCTCCTGTCTCTCCTGCATCATCTTGAAATTCCCTCTCTTCGCTTGTTGTCGATAAATCTTCTTCTGCTTTTACGGCGCTGCTTTCTAATAAGTTATAGATTTCTTCATAATTTTTTGCAACTGTATAAAGGCTTCCAGCATTTTTTCGTGATCTGGGTTTTTGGCGTTTTATGTTATCCGTATTATCCGAGCTGGAATCGTTGATGACTTCCTTTGGTTCGGTTTTTTCTGTGGATAACGGATGCGTTTTTGTAATCTTCGGTTCTTCTGTTTTCGTTTGGTAGATAGCGACAGTTAAAATACAACATACTAAAATAGCGGCTGCGTATTCGACTTTATGAAGAAATTGCCGTCTATTTTGCTGTTTTTTCTGAAGCGCTTTCGTATGTAAGTTTTCTTGGGTCATGGCGTTCGGTATGGGGACTGTTTCTGCTGATTTTTTGATTTTTTCCAATAGCTCTTGTTCGTTCATTTTCATAAAATCACCTTTCCTTTTTTATTTGTGCGGCAATTTTTTTTAAAGCGCGCCTTTCTTTGGAACGAACCGTATTTTCATTCATATGTAAAATACGTCCGATTTCTTTACTGCTGTATCCGGCAAATAGATGCATACTGATAATAAGCCGCGCTTCGCCATCCAATTGGAAGAATTGGGTCCGAATCCATAGGTTTTCTTCAATATCCTGGTCTGACGACGGATCTGGAAGATTTTCTTTTAGTTCCATACAGTCAGAATAATATTCGCCCAATCGCTTTTTACATTTATTGGATAAAATTTTAAAAATCCATGCGTTAAAAGCTTCTTCTGAACGCAGTTTGGAAATGGAGGCAAACGCGTCTATTACCGTATCGCTGACTACATCTTCGGCGTCTTGCGGATTTTTTAAGGCGTATAAGGCAAAACGGTAGAGATCCGGATAAATGGATTCGTATAACGTAGCAAAAGCAGAGGCATTTCCCTTTCGTGCTTCTCTTATCTGCAACAGATCTTGTTCCATAAACTCACCCCCTGGTTTATAATCGTTTGGACTGTCCTATATATAGTGTGTCGGATTTCTTGTTTTGTTGCAAATAAAAAATTACTTGAAAAAAGTTTTTTCTTCAGTGTATAATATTGATAGAAGAAATCCATGTAATTTAGCAACGATGCATTTAGGGAAGGAGACAAGGGATATCATGAAAAAATTATACGCTTTTTGTTTAGCAGCTATTTTATTGTTTACTATGATTCCGCAAACAGTATCTGCAAGTTCGGTGCGTTTGGATTTTACGGCAAAGACTTCGGGATCTGGCAATGCGATTCAGGTAAAAAAAGTAAAATATGACGGCCAGGTGGTAAATCCATATTTTGAAAACGAAGATGGCGCACTGTATGAGCTCGAAATTGATTTTTTAACAAATGTTATGTGGAAGCAGTCGGCGGGAATATCTTCTGTCAAAGATAATAAAGGAAAAACTTACCGCGCGTATCTGTCGGGCAAAGATAACGATGAATGTGATATTTATATTGTAAATTTAAAAGAGGGCCGGACTTATACAATTGTTATTCAAGGCATTAAAACATATGGTTCCGACAGTTATCGGAATTTAACGTTAAAAGTAAAAATACCTTCTGGAAAAAAAGCTGCAAAAGGCAGTATTCCATTGTCAAAAGTGGAAGTGGAGGAGGACGGCTATTCTCTCGGAGAAATTGATATTAAGTTTGCGACAAAAGTGGCGTGGAAACATAATGCGAAAGTAACTTCAGTCAAAGACAACAAAGGGAAATCTTATCGGGCATATTTAAAGGATCGGGATGACGACGACTGTGAAGTATATATCTATAATATGAAATATGGCCGTACGTATACGATTAAAATTTCCGGCGTCAAAGCGATGGGTTCCGCTTCTTACAAGACGATTACCGTAAAGGTAAAGGCGCCTGCCAAACAAAGCGGCGTTAAAGTAAAAAAAGTAGAATATGACGCAGATGATGACGACGGCAGAATGGAGTATACGGTTAAATTTGATTTTAATAAACGGATTCAGTTTAAGCATAACAGCTATGTTATTATACAGGATGCCAGTGGAAAAGCATATTCTTCCAAGACCTCCCATGTGGATTGGGACGACGATGAATGTGAAGTATTCCTTTCGGACGCTTTGACGATTGGCCAGAAATATACTTATAAGATTGTAAATGTAAAAGCGGCTGGATCCGGCAGTTATACGACACTGACCGGGACGTTTACCGCATACTATGATTGATGAAAAGCCTTTTTTCGGGCATACCTTTATGACAGAGGTATGCCTTTTTATATTGGAAGATCAAAAAAGTGTATAATTTTCCATCAATACAGGCATATTGAATAGAAAAGAAAAAGGAAGGGTTTTTTTGTATTATGGAAATGACAATGAGATGGTACGGTTCAAAGTTTGATACGGTTACATTGGAACAAATCCGTCAAATTCCAGGGGTAACGGGGGTCATTACGACATTATATGATAAAGCGCCCGGAGAAGTATGGAGCCGGGAGGAAATTCATGCGTTAAAACAAGAGGTAGAGGCCTCCGGACTTCATATTGCAGGTATTGAGAGCGTAAATATACATGATGCGATAAAGACCGGCGCGCCGGAAAGGGAACAATATATTGCAAATTATATCGAAACGTTAGAAAATCTCGGGAAGGAAGACCTGCATTTGGTCTGCTATAATTTTATGCCGGTTTTTGACTGGACAAGGACGGAGCTGGCAAGAAAGCGCCCGGACGGCTCCACTGTGCTTGCCTATACGCAAGAGGCAGTCGACGCTTTGGATCCCGAGAAAATGTTTGCATCGATCGCAGGGGATATGAATGGGAGCATTATGCCGGGCTGGGAACCGGAGCGTATGGAAAAAGTAAAAGAGCTGTTTGAGCTTTATAAGGGAATTGATGATGAAACGCTTTTTGAAAATCTGAAGTATTTCCTGGAAAAAATTATGCCTGTCTGTGATCAATACAATATCAATATGGCCATTCATCCGGACGATCCTGCCTGGAGTGTATTTGGACTGCCTAGGATTATTATCAATAAGGATAATATCCTGCGCGTCATAAAAATGGTGGATAATCCGCATAATGGCGTGACATTTTGTTCCGGTTCTTATGGCACCAATCTGAATAATGATTTGCCGGATATGATCCGTTCACTAAAGGGAAGAATCCATTTTGCCCATGTACGCAATTTAAAATTTAATTCTCCTTTGGATTTTGAGGAAGCGGCGCATTTGTCCTCTGACGGCAGTTTTGATATGTATGAAATTATGAAA
>CAOJLW010000212.1 GCA_948438565.1 uncultured Lachnospiraceae bacterium
TAAAAGTCTGTATGGGAATATTGCGAAAGCCCACAGCAAGGACAAAAAGACCCGCTATTACTATTACTGCAAGAATACAGTTACACCGACTGGTCATGAGTGTACTTTCCGGCTGAATATTGAGCAGACAGAGATGAACCGCATGGTAGCGTCAATCATCTCTGCTATGGTCAGTGACCCGCGTTTTACGGATGCAATCAAGGCAAAAATCGGCTCCGCTGTAGATACGAACGACTTAGAGAAGCAGCTGGAAGCATTACAGGCGCAGCTTCGGCAGACTTTGGGCACAAAGGCCCGCCTGGAACGGCAGATGGACGGTTTGGATATAAGCGATCCCTATTATGACCGGAAAATTTCTGATTTGCAGCGCCGCTATGACGAGCAATATGGTAGAATAGATGAGATCGAAGTCCAGATTGACGATGTGCAAAGCCAGATGCGGAGCATCCGGCAGGAGAAGATTTCAGGTGACAATATCTACCGTCTGCTGCTGGCGTTCGATCAGGTCTATGAAGCTGCCTCCGAGGTGGAGCGGAAGGAGTTCATGCGGGCGTTCATCGAGCGAATCGAGTTGTTCCCGGAAAAGCAGCCGGATGGCAACTGGATCAGGAAGATTATCTTTGATGTTGTATCATTTTAGTTGACACCTCATACGCAAGGATTTAATGTATAATCAAAGAGAAAATTTGCGAGGTAAAACATATGATTAGAATAAGACCATATAAAGCTGCGGATGTAAATACAATATTATCGTGGTGTCAGGATGAAAAATTATTTTATCAGTGGACAGCAGGCATACTTGGTCATTATCCGATTACAAGAAATGAATTTTGTTTTGTGGAATCTCTAATGCCTTTTACAGCATTTGACGAAACGGAAATCGTTGGTTTTTTTACACTCAGAAATCCTAATGAATCATTTAATGAATTACGTTTTGGCTTTGTGATTGTAAATCCTCACAAGCGAGGAAAAGGCTATGGAAAGACTATGCTCCGATTAGGACTAAAATTTGTATTTGAATTATATGGCGCTAAAAGAGCGTCACTGGGTGTTTTCGAGAATAATCTTCCGGCTTATTATTGCTATAAAGCAGTTGGTTTTTGTGACACCGTTCTGGATACAACAGAAAAATATTGTGTTATGGGTGAAGAATGGAAATGTAAAGAATTAGTTATGGAAAATAGATAAATCCAGTTTGTCAACAATCTCCAAAAGGCAGTTAGAAGTATGCCTTGCTTTTTGATTTGAAAAATGGTAATATGCAACTAATAAAAAATAACCGGCACATGGAATTTACGCATACTGGCGGTCATAGCCTGTTTTAGGAGATGGAATCATGTTGATATACAAATTTGAAGGAAATTCCTGATCAATTACTTGATTTTTTATTTTCTAGGAAAGACATTGCCGCTATGAAGTGCGAAAGTATCTGACTTTCCTACGAACAAAATCCCTTTGGAAGGATGCGCGCACTTTTTTTTGGAATATCATGCTAGAGACTTCTAAGTTGTGATCCCGCCAGACAAAGGAACTGCCTGGAGTTTCTGACTCATGAGGGAATGGCAAAGAAGATAACAGACACTTATGAATAGGAGGAATCCATATGAACAGTAAGGATAACAGATTTATCATTGTAGCTAAAGAAGGAAAGGCGCTAAAAGATGAAGGATTCAGACAAATATTGGTGGATCAAGAGACCGGCGTAAATTATCTGATGATCAAAAGCGGATATGGATTGGGTATTACACCGCTTGTGGATCAAGACGGGAAACCGATTATTTCAAAAGCAAAAGATTGAGGTCACACTTCTGGATATTCCTTATCCTTCCAATACCACCATTTGAGTTTTTCAGGTTCGTGTTGTTTGTGTTCGGCAAAATATACTGCACAGCGGAATACATATAGTACGCACCGATCATCCTGAAATCCTTTTTTCAGACAGTCCAGATGATAGAGATCCTCTGGATTTTTTCCGACTAAGTCTGCAATGCATCGAATGCCGATATTGTGCAGATGTTGTTCCATATTGGCTCCGATCCCCGGAATTTTCTGTAAATCGCTGACCGGGGGGACTTTGGTTTGATCTATTTTTGGATTTTGGATTGGATTTGGCGTATTGTCTGGTTGACTGGTTGGTCTGTTGGTCATATTTGAGGATACCTCCTGTTTGCGTTTGGTTTACGGAGAGTCGATAGGTATAGTTGAAAGAAATCATGGAAGCAAGGAACAAAAGCGTCTAAGCCAGCGGCATTAGACGCTTTTTGTATGTTGTTATAAGATATATTTTTTAAGCAGGGAAATGACTTCGTCCAGGTTAATCGGTTTAGCTGTATGCGCATTCATGCCATGATTCAGGCAGCGCTGGATATCTTCGGAAAAGGCGTCCGCCGTCATAGCAATAATGGGAATAGTTTTTGCATCCGGACGAGTTAAGGCACGAATATTCGTAGTGGTTTCGTAACCGTTCATAATTGGCATCCGGACGTCCATCAGGATTGCGTCATAATACCCTTCATCGGATGCCTGGAATTTTTCCAGACAGATTTGTCCGTTTTCAGCCCATTCCAATTCCATTCCAATGTCAGATAGTAATTCTTTTAAAATTTCCCAATTCAGATCGTTATCTTCAGCAACGAGTATATGACGTCCATGCAGTTCCATATCCATATTATCTTGCTCTTCCATAACGTCGTTGCCCATATATTTCCGCAGTCCATAGAATAAAGTGGATTTAAACAATGGTTTGGAGATAAAGCCACTGATGCCTGCTTCTTTTGCCTCTGTTTCAAATTCACTCCAGTCATAGGCTGAAATTAAAATCACCGGCATATCCGTATTGACGATACGTCGAATTTGTTTTGCGACTGCGAGACCATCCATTCCCGGAAGCTTCCAGTCGAGCAGGATAATCTGATAATCATCCTGCATTTTGTGGCGCTTGGTTATAAGTTCTAATGCGGTTTCTCCGCTTAAGGTCCAGTCAGACTGTATGCCGATGGATTTTAACGCTTCTACTGCGGTACGGCATAAGATTTCGTCGTCATCCACTACCAGCATTTTCCACGCGGGAAGGATCATGTCAATTTCCTGTGCAATGGCTTTTTCCAGATCTAAAACTAAGTGGAATTCGGTGCCGCTGCCCTGTTTGCTTTTTACGGTAATCGTTCCTTCCATCGCGTCGATTATGTATTTGGTGATGGCCATGCCCAGTCCGGCGCCTTCTGTTTTTTGCACTCTTTTATTGTCCGCTCTGGAATACGGGTCAAAAATATGCTCTAAAAATTCCGGAGACATACCAATGCCATTGTCCTGGACCAGGATATGCGTACGGACAAAGTCGTTTCCGCATGGCGGCGGGGTCTCTTCCTGGTATAAAGACAATTGGATAATCCCGCCTTCCGGCGTGTATTTGACCGCATTGGACAGTAAATTGAGCAAGACCTGGTTGAGACGTACGCTGTCGCAATATACGTCTTCTGACAGGATATTATCAATATGTATATTAAAGCTTTGATTCTTGCCCTTAATCTGCGTCTGCACAATATTGACAATGCCGCTGATGATGTCACGTAAGGAAATCATTTCTGCCGTCAGCGTCATTTTGCCGCTTTCAATTTTAGACATATCCAGCACGTTATTGATCAAACCCAGCAGATGCTTGCCGGATAAAGCAATTTTTTTCAGGCAGTGCTGTACCTGTTCCTGATCACCGATATGTGTCGTTGCAATGGCCGTCATACCTACGATCGCATTCATTGGCGTACGGATATCGTGGCTCATATTGGAGAGGAATTCGCTTTTGGCCTTTGTGGCCTGCAAGGCTTCCTGACGCGCGGTTTCGAGATCCCGAAGCTGTTCGCAGGTCATTTTAAAATAAATATAGAAAATAATCAGCAATACAATCAGGATGACAGAAAATACGGACATGGTGGCAATGGTTCGGCTTTGGCTTAAGCTTTCAACAGTTTCATTTAATGCGCCAAAAGGCAGTATCGTTATCAGATGCCATTCCGAATAGGGCAGGGCAGTGCAATAAATCTGCTGTCTGCTGCTGTCCAGATCCAATATAACGGAATAATCTTTTTTGTCTTGCATGGCGTCGGTAAGCTCTTGGACATATTTATCGATCTTTTGCTGATCTTCATCCGGATATTTGGCGTATAAGCTGCTGAAATAATCCGGATACTCTTTACGCATATTGCTGACAATAAATGTGCCGTCCTGACGGATAATATGAGAGTACATAAGCGCGTCTTCCCTTTCCGTGTCCAGCATGGTACTGACATAATCAATTGGAAGTGCTGCAACCAAAGCGATATAATTTTCTCCATTTCGCTTCGGATAAGTGGCGCTGATACCGAACAGGACGACTTTATTGCCGTTTGTGTCGCTGCCTACCGCAATCTTTTTTTCTTTTTGTCTCAGCGAATCAAAGAA
>CAOJLW010000213.1 GCA_948438565.1 uncultured Lachnospiraceae bacterium
TTAGAGACCTTCCAGGGTCTTTCGCTGGCCTTTTTGGCAATGCGCAGGGGCGGGAATATCCCTACGGCGTTTAATGCGGCCAATGAAAGGGCAGTTGCATTGTTTTTAGAGGACAGGATTTCGTTTTGTGCGATTCCGGAGATAATCGAAGCCTGCATGGAGCAGACAAAGTTTATCGAAAATCCGAATTTGGAACAGATATTGGAAACAGAGGCGGCAGTATACGAATTGATAGAGGGCAGGTGGTAATTTGAAATTTATAATAGCAATTATAATCTTTAGCGTCATTATTTTATTTCATGAACTTGGACATTTTTTGCTGGCCAAAAAAAACGGAATCCGGGTCAATGAGTTTTGTCTGGGACTTGGGCCTACGCTTTTTGGGGTGACCAAAGGGGAAACCCTGTATTCGATCAAGCTCCTTCCGTTTGGCGGGGCGTGTATGATGGAAGGCGAGGACGGGGAAAGCAGCGATAATCGCGCGTTTGGTCATAAATCCGTATTGGCGCGGATTTCCGTGGTGGCTGCGGGACCGGTGTTTAATTTTATTATGGCGTTTGTTCTGGCTTTGATTTTAATTAGCTGTATCGGCATTGACACGCCTAAAATTTCCGGCGTTATGAAGGGATATCCGGCGCAGGAAGCCGGAATGCAGGCGGGCGATCAGATTGTAAAAATCAATCATAAGCCGATTCATTTTTACCGGGAGGTCAGTATGTATACGTTTTTCTATGAAGGAGATACGTTAGACGTGACCTATGAACGGGATGGAGAGCGCTATCAGGCGACGATTACGCCGGCCTACGATAAAGAAAGCGGACGATATCTGATCGGCTTGCAAAATCGATACGAACGGGAAAAGGGCGGGATTCTTACCAATATCAAATACAGCTTCTATGAGCTGAAATACTGGGTTTGGACGACGTTACAGAGCTTAAAGATGCTTGTGACAGGGAAAGTCGGCGCCAATGAGCTTTCCGGTCCCGTGGGGATTGTAAAGAGTATCGGGGATACGTACGATGCGAGCAAAAGCGACGGGTATTTTTATGTGTTTATCAATATGATCAATTTTGCCATCCTCTTAAGCGCGAATCTAGGGGTGATGAATTTGCTGCCGCTGCCGGCGTTAGATGGGGGCAGGCTGGTCTTTTTGGTAATAGAAGGCATCCGCAGGAAGAAAATTGATCCGGAAAAAGAAGGTATGGTGCACTTTGTCGGGATTATGATATTGATGGGACTGATGGTATTTATTATGTTTAATGATATCCGGAAGCTCTTTATCTAAAATTCTAAATTGGGGTATGTGATGCAAATGGAGGAGAACATGGGGAAAAAACAGACGAAAACCGTCCAGATCGGCGACCGGCGGATCGGGGGAGGAAATCCAATCCTGATCCAGTCGATGACGAATACCAAAACAGAAGATGTCCGGGCGACCGTAGAGCAGATACAAAAGCTTACGGCCGCAGGCTGCGATATTATCCGCTGTGCAGTTCCGACGATGGAAGCGGCGCAGGCCTTGCGGGAGATTAAACGGGAAATTCGGATACCGCTGGTGGCCGACATCCATTTTGACTATCGGCTGGCGATTGCCGCAATCGAATATGGGGCGGATAAAATCCGTATCAATCCCGGGAATATCGGAGGGCGCGAACGCTTACAGGCGGTTGTGGATGCGGCAAAAGAGCGCAATATTCCAATTCGGGTAGGCGTCAACAGCGGTTCTCTGGAAAAGAGCCTGCTGGAAAAATACCATGGGGTGACGGCGGAGGGTCTTGTGGAAAGCGCGTTGGATAAAGTGGCGATAATTGAAGCGCTGGGATACGATCGTCTGGTGATCAGCATTAAATCTTCGGATGTGCGGATGTGTGTGAAAGCGCATGAGCTGATTGCCGAAAGGACGGAGTATCCGCTGCATATTGGGATTACGGAGGCCGGGACGCTCTTAAGCGGCAATATCAAGTCCGCCGTTGGCCTGGGATTGATCTTATATCAGGGGATTGGCGATACCATTCGCGTATCATTGACCGGCGATCCGCTGGAAGAAATCAAATCCGCAAAATTGATTTTAAAGACGCTGGGATTGAGGAAGGGCGGTATCGAGGTGGTATCCTGCCCCACTTGCGGCAGGACGCAGATTGATCTGATTTCACTGGCCAATCAGGTGGAGGCTATGGTGGCCGATATTCCGCTGGATTTGAAGGTGGCCGTTATGGGGTGCGTAGTCAACGGTCCTGGAGAAGCCAAGGAAGCAGATATTGGAATAGCGGGCGGCATCCATGAGGGATTGATTATCCGACACGGCGAAGTCTATAAAAAGGTTCCAGAGGAAAAGCTGTTGGAGGAGCTTCGCCAGGAATTATTGCATTGGGGGGAGTAATATGTCAAAATCTTTTTTTGAAGTGTTTCCAACCCTGGTTTTGGATGGAGAGATTAAAAAACTGCTGTCTGAAACAGAGATAACGAAAGTAAGTGCGGATCGCCAGAAAACGTCGATTCGCATTTATCTTTTGAGCAGGCATCTGATCCACAGTGAAAAACTGGCCTGGTTGGAGCGAGAAATTGCCAGGCAGCTTTTTCCACGTCGACAGATGCATATTAAAATAATAGAAACATATCAGCTTTCCGGGCAATATACGGCGGAAAAGCTAATGGAGGCTTATGGGGACAGTATTGCGCAGGAATTAAAGGCGTATAGCCTGCTGTTGTATAACGTATTTCAACGTTCGGACATTTCCTTTCAGGAGGAGAAAAAAATGCGGCTGGTGTTGGAGGATACGCTGGTGGCCAAAGAACGTTCCGAGGAATTGGTGCGTATCTTGGAAAAAATTTTTTGCGAGCGGTGCGGTATGGATTTGATGGTGCAAGTGTCCTATACGTCGGCCAAGGGATCGGGACGGATACAATACGCGGATCAGATGATTGCGCGGGAGATCCAAAATGTCATTCGTCAATCAGGATTTACGGGTCATGCGCCCGTAGAGCCAAAAGCCGAAGCAGAGTCTCTTGTGACGAAGGGTCAGGCCAAAGAAAGGCCAAAACGGCAGTCGTTTGCGGGGAAAAAATCTATCGGCCCGGATATGATCTACGGCAGGGATTTTGAAGAAGAAGCGATTGCCATTGAAACGATTGCAGGCGAGATGGGCGAGGTTGTGATCCGTGGGCGGATACTCAGTATAGAAACCAGGGAGATCCGGAATGAAAAAACGATATTTATTGTATCTCTGACCGATTTTACGGATACGATTGTGATGAAAATGTTTGTTCGAAACGATATGACGCCGGAGCTTTTGGACAATATGAAAAAAGGCGATTTTATAAAAGTAAAGGGAGTGACGTCCATCGATAAGTTTGACAGTGAATTGACGGTCGGATCGGTTTTTGGCATCAAAAAAATCAAAGATTTCAGAAGCGTCAGGATGGACAACAGTCCCGTCAAACGCGTGGAGCTGCATTGCCACACGAAAATGAGCGATATGGACGGCGTATCGGATGTCAAGGATATTATCAGGCGCGCGAAGGAATGGGGACATCCGGCGATTGCCATTACCGATCACGGCAATGTGCAGGCTTTTACGGAAGCGCACCATGCAGTTGCCAAGGGAGATGATTTTAAAGTGATCTATGGGGTAGAGGCGTATCTTGTGGATGATTTGAAGCGGCTGGTGGAAAATGCCAAGGGACAGGGATTGGAGGATACGTTTGTGGTCTTTGATTTGGAGACAACCGGCTTTAGTCCTGCGAAACATAAGATTATCGAAATTGGAGCGGTAAAAGTGGAACATGGCGTCGTGGTAGGCCGGTATTCTGCCTTGGTCAATCCCAAAGAGCCAATCCCGTTTGCCATTGAGCAATTGACCAGCATTAATGACCTTATGGTGATGGGGGAAAGGACGATTACAGACATCCTGCCGGAATTTATGGAATTTTGCGGGGATGCGGTCATGGTTGCCCACAATGCGGATTTTGATATGTCTTTTATCCGGCATAATTGTAAACAGCAGGGAATTCAACGGGATTTTACGGTTTTAGATACCGTAGCGTTGGCCAGAAGTCTGTTGACCGGCTTAAATCGTTTTAAGCTGGATACAGTGGCCAAGGCGCTTGGCGTACCGTTGTACCATCATCATCGTGCGGTGGACGACGCTGCCTGCACGGCGGAAATATTTATCAAATTGATACAGATGTTAAAAGAGCGGGGCATTGAAAATTTGCAGCAGCTAAAAGAGCAGAATATTTCCGATCCGGCAGTGATTGGCAAGATGCCGACCTACCATGCAATTATCCTGGCGACAAACGATATTGGCCGGATCAACCTGTACCGTTTGATTTCTCTGTCCCATCTATACTATTATAACAAACGCCCCCGAATTCCAAAGACGGAATTTATCCGGCACAGGGAAGGCCTGATCATCGGTTCCGCTTGTGA
>CAOJLW010000214.1 GCA_948438565.1 uncultured Lachnospiraceae bacterium
TATCACTTCAATGGTGGACGCCATTCCCTCTTTAAATACGGAAAAATCCATTAAGTTATTTGAAAAATTCGGCGTATTTACAAAAGCGGAGCTGGATTCCCGTGTGGAAATTGAATACGAAACATATGCAAAGAAAATCAATATTGAAGCAAAAGCTATGATTGATATTGCAGGAAAACAGATTATCCCGGCAGTCATTAAATATACGACGACGCTTGCAAATTCCATTTCTGCCGTAAAAGCTGCCTGTGATGCGGATGTCAGCGTCCAGATCGGCTTGCTGACCGAAGTCTCTTCGCTGCTTGCCGAGACAAAATCAGCGCTTGGAAAACTGGAAATTTTGACGGAGCAGGGGATGGCAATGGGCGAAGGCAGGGAGCAGGCAGTCTTTTATCGGGATATCGTTATGGCGGCTATGGAGGCTTTACGCGCTCCGGTGGATAAATTAGAGATGCTGGTCGATAAAGAGATGTGGCCGATGCCGTCTTATGGGGATTTGATATTTGAAGTATAAATCCAAGAATTTTTCCCGAAAAAGGGAGGAAGCCAGACAGCTGTTTGCTGTCTGGCAAAAGATTATGAAAAAGTTGTATCTGGTTTT
The DNA here is from genome assembly GCA_948438565.1 of uncultured Lachnospiraceae bacterium. Classification (GTDB taxonomy): domain Bacteria; phylum Bacillota; class Clostridia; order Lachnospirales; family Lachnospiraceae; genus Roseburia_B. Next base: position 602 of record CAOJLW010000214.1, read on the forward strand.
GTGTACATTTATACTATATGATCGAGAAATGAAGATTTCATGTTCCCAGGATGAAGCCTTTTTTAAAAATAAATGAATAAAATATGAACGAGGAGAAGTCCTCTCTGCCTGAGAGAACAGCGAATTAAACAGTTAATCAAAAAGTTTCAGTCGTATTTCAGATAGGGGTTCCCTTATTTTTATTTCATATCTATTGTCATATCCGCATAGAGTAAAAGCCTCTGGAACCTGCAGAAAAGAACATTTTTTGTTTCAGAGAATCATATTCCAAAGAGCTGCCTTCCATATAAAAAGTTGGATTGCCTTATGCCAAAACCCTATATATGTATCTAGTTCCGCATGGGACGCAATATGCGGAAATTTAGATTTAAAATTAGATGGTAATTCATATTTGCTGTCTGTTTGAAATTCAAATTTTTGTCTATTCTACATCTCAGATTCTTCTTTTACATAGTATGATTCAGTCCGTTTTCCCTGCAAAGCCGTTTCTCCACTACATAGTATAGCCGTTTAAACGAATGGCGCCAAGTATATGTGGGAATCCACTGTCTTTAAGCATCGTTATGATTTGCGCCTGTTTCCATGTATTCTATGAAAGTTGGAGCTTAAGAAGAATTTCAAAGAACGACAGAAGGATATCGTATGTTTTTTTAAATATATAAAGTTATCATAGAGTGTAAAATGGAACAGATACCTGTAGGGGCGGCTTGGTTTTGAATAATCGTGGATAAACTGAATAGGTCTGTGTATTTAGACGGGTATCGGTGGAAAGAAGGTGGTTTATGAAGGCGGTATCTGTATTTTGGATGAGAGGAAGGAAAAGTTTTTGGACAAAGAATCATAGAAAGGAAAGGAATGTTTGATATGAGTAAAAACAAGATGATAGTGAAACGTATCCTTGCATTTGGACTGGCGTTTTGCTGACGATATGCGGCGTTATGGCTTCTTCAGCGGATTATGTGCAGGCGGCGTCCAAGAAGAAAGTCGCGTCTGTCAGTTTTTCCAAAGATATTGTCGTTTTGAAAAAAGGCAAGACCTATCATTTAAAGACGACTGTAAAGCCAAAGAATGCATCAAACAAAAACGTTTCTTATAAATCAAGCAAAAAAAGTGTAGCGCAGGTAAATGCCAAAGGCAAAATAACAGCCAAAAAGGCAGGAATGACAACGATAACCGCTACGGCGAAAGATGGAAGCAAGAAAAAAGCTTCCTGTAAAGTATATGTTTATACGAAAAAAATAAAAAAAGCGACTGTAAGTCCAAAGACTAAGAATTTAAAAGTGGGCGAGACTGTAAAGTTAAAAACAAAAGTTACGTCGCCGAAGTCCGGTACGGCAAATGTTTTTAAATGGAAATCCAGTAACAAGAATGTCGCTGTTGTAAATGAAAATGGTAAAGTAACTGCAAAAGGGGCGGGGACTGTTACGATTACAGGGAATGCAATGGACGGAAGCAAGAAAAAAGTGACCTGTAAGATTACAGTAGAGCCAGAGGCGGCTCCTGTAACGAGTGTGCTTGTTGCTTCGGTAACACTTCCGGCGTCTGTGGAAATTATAGCTGGGCAGAGCTTAAAACTTGAGGCGGTTGTTGCGCCTGCAAATGCGAGTAATCCATCCTTAGTCTGGACGAGCAGTAATCCAGGCATTGCAGCGGTGGATGCTCAGGGGAATGTAACAGCTTATCAGGCCGGGCAGGCAAATATTACTGCAGCAGCGCAGGATGGAAGCGGAAAATTTGCGATTTGTGCAGTGACAGTAAAGGAAACGGAAAAAGGGGCATGGCAGGATCGAATAACGTCGCCGGATGGCAATATCAAAGCCTCCTTTAAAATGGATAAACAGAACGGAGGGCTCACTTATGAGCTGTATCATGGGAATGAACTGGTAGTTGAGCCGTCGCCTATGGGATTGGTTACAAGTTTAGGTGATTTTACAAACGGGCTTACATATTCAGAAACGGTTTCCAATGAAAATGTGAAAGATGATTACACGCTGATGGGAGCAAAAAAGAAAGATGTATCGACGATATATAATGAGAAAACCTTCTGGTTTGCGAAGGGAGGCGTTTCTTATGGGATTGCAGTGCGGGCATATGACGACGGCATTGCTTTCCGGTATCTGGTGAAAAAAGACGGAGGCGGAGAGCTTCGGATTTCGGCTGAACATACAGGCATTGGGATTCCAAAGGATTCGTCCGTTACAGTATACCCATATGATCTTTCCAACGAAGGATGGCCGCAAACGGTTGAGGTTTCGGAATTGGAAAGCCTTATGGATGACTGGGGAGAGCCGACTACTAATTTCAGTCTGCAAATGACATACCAGCTGAAAGATGCTGAAACTTATGTATTGGCTTCGGAAGCTGATTTGCAGGATACATACTGCGGCGCTAAACTGGTTGGGCATGCAACTGGTATGATGGATCTTCGTTTCTGCGATGAACAGGAAGGGGATGTTGTAACAACAGCTCCGTTTGAGTCTCCATGGAGATATTATGTGATTGGTGATTTGAGCGATATCGCATTGAATACGATGGCGGAAAACTTAAATCCACCGTGTGAAATCGATACAAGCTGGATTCAGCCGGGCGCTATGGCATGGACATGGGTCAATGGCGATCCATGCGATGACTTTGAGACATATAAAAATTATATTGATCTGGCTGCAGAAATGGGGTGGCAGTATCTGCTGTTAGATGAAGGGTGGTATGTACAGGAAAATCGCGTCTTTGTAAAATACTATGATTGGACTCAGGATTTAATTGATTATGCAGATGAGAAAAACATTGGCCTTGTCGTATGGGCGCATGTGAAAAACTTACAGACGCCGGAACAGCAGGAGAAGATTCAAGAGTGGGCCAACATGGGATTTAAAGGCTTTAAGCCAGATTTCTTTGAATCGACGTCACAGGATACGGTTAAGCTGTTGAATGACCTGATCAAGCTGGCGGCAGATAACCATATGCTGATCGATCCGCATGGTATTTATAAACCTACTGGAATGAGGAGGACGTACCCCAATCTTCTGACTCAGGAAGGCGTATCTGCTTCCGAAGGGCGTTCGGCGGATTCTTATTACAATTGTACGATGCCGTTTACAAGGCTTGCAATTGGACCGGCGGACTATGCGCCTTTAGCATCATTTTCGAACGCAGAAGTAGATTGGATTCCGGGCGGGGTTCCGGATATGTACCTTAATACAACGTATGCGGCGATGGCTGCAGAGGCCGTATTGTTTGAGAGCGGTTTACAGTGCCTTGCGGATAAGCCGGCAAATTATGAAAGCAGTTTGGCGCGTGAATTCTATATCAATATGCCTGCGGAATGGGATGAGTCTGTTTTAGTTGGCGGCAAAATTGGAGAATATGTAAATATGGCTCGCAAATCTGGCGAGGACTGGTATATGGGCATTATGTGTAATGATCCATACGAGTATGGCACGGATGATTATACGCAAAAACGCGATAAAGAGTTCAAACTGGATTTTCTGGAAGAAGGGAAAATATATACCGCATCTATTTATGAAGACGGCGCAACCAAACGGGAAATAACAGTCAGGACACAGATGGTGAAGGAGATACGATTACCGTTTCTTGTCTGCCATACGGCGGCGCAGCAATTAAAATTACGCCAAAACAGTAAGAAATCAATTATCGGACGCTTTGTATTTTTTGCAAAGCGTCCGAATTTATTTTTTTGTATAAAAAAGATGTAAATGTATATGTCGACGATCTTAGAGTATAATTATCATTGGCAAAAATAAAGGGAAGAAGGAATTCCCCTC